>JBAYCO010000270.1:0-6027 GCA_041668685.1 Victivallaceae bacterium
ACGATATCGGTAAATTCTTCTTTGGAAACCTCAGACAAATGCTTGCCTTTTCTGGCAAGTTTTTCGTTTACCTTGACGGCGGTTTCCACCATATGGTCGTGAGTTTCCTCGGAACCGCCGACTAAATAAAAATTTTCTCCCTTGGTAACTCGCTTATGGCCGTCCTTATTGTCCAGTCCGAGGCCCAGCAGCATTGCCGATTGTTCGTTCGAATATCCTTTCGGGGCAACCATATTCTATATCCGTATGTCTTTTCATTTTATGCTTATCAAACTACTGTTAATATAATCTATTTATTTTCATTTTTAAAGCGGTTCAGCGGGAAAAGCGTCAAATTCAGGAAAATAATCACTTAAAAGTGGATTTTTTCGAAAAAATGGCTATATATATTAGTTCACAACTCTTGCGGAATTCTTTTCCGCAAGAGTTTATAGCATAGGGCTGATTTTCCATTTTAACATAATAAAAGCACGGGAGAACTGTATGAAAGATATTCAAAATTCCAAAGGTTTTATGGGCGGCCTGACGCCGTCGGCGACCCTTGCCATAACCGCTGCCGCCAAGGCTCTTAAGGCCCAAGGTGTTGACGTTTGCAGCCTGTCGGCCGGAGAACCTGATTTTGATACCCCGGAAATCATCAAACAGGCCGCGATCAAAGCTTTAAATGAAGGCAAAACCGGATATACCCCGGCCAGCGGAATTATGGAACTCAAGGAAGCGGTCGCCGAGAAATTCTCCAAAGAAAACGGCATTAAAACAACTCCTGCTCAAATTATTATCGCTCCGGGAGCTAAATTCTCAGTTTTCAGCGCGGTTGCGGCGCTTTGCGGCCCCGGCGATGAAGTCATCCTGGCGGCTCCGTTCTGGCTGAGCTATGAGGAAATGGTCAAGGCGACCGGCGCTAAATGCGTAATTATCGGCACCAGGCCGGAAAACAACTACGAAATCCTGCCGTCCGAACTGGAAGCGGCGGTAACGGAAAACACCCGCCTGTTGATACTTAACACGCCGTCAAACCCGACCGGTGCGGTTTACCGCAGGGAAACGCTTGAAAAAATCGCCGATATCGCGATAGCTGAAAATTTCATGGTCCTGTCTGACGAGATTTACGAAAAACTGGTTTACGACGACGACAAACCCCATGTGAGCATCGCTTCGCTGAATGACAAAATCAATGAGCTTACCATTACGGTTAACGGCCTGAGCAAAGCCTACGCCATGACCGGCTGGCGCCTGGGTTATTTGACCGCTCCCTTGTGGCTCTCCAAAAAGATCGCCGCTTTCCAAAGCCATACCACTTCACACCCAACGACTTTCGCACAATACGCCGCCGTTACGGCTTTAAAGGAAGCTGGCGCTGAAGTTGAGAAAACGCGCCGGGCTTTTGCCGTACGCCGTGATTTGATCTATTCTCTGGTCAGCGCGATTCCGGGCATAAGCTGTATTCGTCCGCAAGGAGCCTTCTATCTGTTGTGTGATATTTCATCTTTCGGCCTGGGCAGCAGCGAATTTTGTTCGAAGCTCCTGGACGAACAGAAAGTTGCCGCCATTCCATGCGAAGCATTCGCAGCTCCGGGGCAGATCAGGCTGTCATACGCTTGCGGCGAAGATAATATCAGGAAAGCCGCCGCAAGACTGAAAGATTTCTGCGCCTCGCTTTAAGCTTGAGTTAAGAATTATTTATTCACGCCGTGCACATGCTAATGCATATTTTACCCGGAATAGGATTGAATTACCAATACTCGG
This sequence comes from Victivallaceae bacterium, assembly GCA_041668685.1. Classification (GTDB taxonomy): domain Bacteria; phylum Verrucomicrobiota; class Lentisphaeria; order Victivallales; family Victivallaceae; genus JAHOYW01. Next base: position 1,747 of record JBAYCO010000270.1, read on the forward strand.
CATTACTCGTGGATTACTGATTTATAATCCTTGCCGGGCGGGATCATCGGCAGAACATGTTCTTCATAACCGGTGTGGACATCCAGTATGAACGGACCGTCCGTTGTAAGCATTTCCCTGAGCGCAGGCTCCAATTCCTCACGTTTGTAAACTTCACGACCGGGTATGGAATAACCTTTCGCGATAGTTACAAAGTCAGGGTAGGGGCGGTCAACCCGGTTGTTGGACATAACGGTGTTGCCGCGCCTGCTGCCGTAAAAACGATCCTCCCACTGGGCCACCATGCCGAGGTGCTGATTGTTGAGAATGACCATTTTAATACCGATTTCTTCGGCATGCAGGGTTCCAAGTTCCTGAATATTCATCTGGAAACTGCCGTCCCCGTCAATATTAACGACCTGCTTGTCAGGACAGGCGACTTTCGCGCCCATCGCCGCCGGCAAACCAAAACCCATTGCGCCGAGACCGCCGGAAGTGAGAAGTTGACGCGGATAATTGTAAGTATAATATTGCGCGGCCCACATCTGGTGCTGGCCTACTCCGGGAACAATTATTGCTTCACCGTTGGTCATTTGGCAGATTTTTTCCATAACGTACTGGGGCTGGACGCTTCCGGGTTTCTCTTTGTACAACAACGGGAATTTCTCTTTCCAGTCCCTGATCTGCTCATGCCAGCGGCGATAATCCTGACGAATCGGTTTCTTATTGAGTTCGTGCAGGATTTCCTTTATGTCGGCAACTATTCCGATATCCGCGGGTTTGTTCTTGTTGATTTCAGAACGGTCGATATCAATATGGATTATTTTGGAGTCAACCGCAAAATTTTTCGGGTCGCCGGTCACCCGGTCGTCAAAACGTACCCCGAAAGCCAGCAGCAAATCGCATTCATTGGCGGCGTTGTTCGCATAAACGGTACCATGCATACCGAGCCATTTCAGGCTCAGGGGATGCTTTTCCGGGAAAGCGCCAACCCCCATGAGGGTGGTTGCCACCGGTATATTATAGGATTCGGCAAATTCGCGCAATTCAGCCGAAGCTCCCGCCGTGATGATTCCGCCGCCGGCATAAATGCAGGGCCGTTTGCAGGCTTTGATCATTTTTTTGACCTGCCTGATTTCGTCTTCAGTAAAATCGAAGTGTGATTTATAGGCGTTGAATTTAAGCTCCGGATTGAAATCAACTTCGCATACTTCCTGCTGGACGTTCTTGGGAATATCAACTACAACCGGGCCGGGCCGGCCGGTTATCGCCAGATGAAAAGCCTCCTTGATTATTCTCGGCAGATCTTTGGCCGACAAAACCAGGTAACTATGTTTGACTATCGGACGGGTCATGCCGATAATATCAGTTTCCTGAAACACGTTTTTACCGATCATAGTCGTCGGTACCTGTCCGGTTATGCAGACCAGCGGAATCGAATCCATATAGGCGTCCGCAATACCGGTCAGCAGATTTGTAGCGCCGGGACCGCTGGTAGCCATACAGGCTCCGGGTTTACCGGTGGCGCGGGCATAACCGCCGGCGGCAAAAGCTCCGCCCTGTTCATGCCGAGGTAGAATTACCCGAATACTGGAGTTCTGCAGTGACTGGTGCAGTTCGAGAGAAAATCCGCCCGGATAAGCAAAAAGCGTCTCAACGCCTTCATTTTCGAGGCATCGGATCGTAATGTCGCTGCCTTTCATGGTTTTAATATTATTCATATGTGAAAATTCCTGATTTTTTGGGATTGTTTGACTGACATTCAACAGAATTGCAATTCAGTGTAGAGAAAACAGTATAATTATCTTAAGAAAATTAAATTTTTGCCGCAAAGCACGGCTCCCGGCACTGCCGGGATCAGTACAGCAACTAATTTCACACTAAGAGCGTTCATTATCAATTATACCGTTATAAAATGCAGGCGTTGTTTATCCAATGAAAGGTAATATATACATAAATTAATGAAAATGCAAGCAGACATTCCAGGAACCTGGACACTCCCGGAATGAAACAGGGGAAATTCAGGATGGCTTATAAGTTGATTTTATCGTAATTTGTTATTTGGACCGCTTGGAGACAATAGTCATATGTTTGTAGTAGCGCCGCGTCTCGATGAGACCGGCGACATGCAACGTAGACATGCCGTATAATGTTGCTCTTTGCCGCTTTCATCGAAAGCCGGCCTACTTGATTCCCGGCTTAGCCGGTTAAGTTCATTTTAGTAGGAATTTGTTATTTGGACAGGATAAAAAAGTGGTTTTGAGTAGTGCCGAGAGCAACCTTGCTCCGGCACAGAGAACCTAAAAGGCGGATATAAACTTTACCGGTCACGGTGCGGGGCCGCACTCGTGACTGAAAATAACCGTTGCTCAAAGCGAAAAATCATGGCAGGCCTGCACATAGGCCTCAATATTTTCCCAGAGGACGTCAGGCTCAAGCAGATGGGTCGGAGTACACAGCAAACCGCCTTTCGGCCCCGCGATTTTCAGGTTTTTATTGACGTCCTTCCTGACGTCTTCGGGAGTTCCGAACGGCATCGTCGTCTGGGTTCCTATGGTTCCCCAGAACGAAAGGACGTCGCCGTATTCCGCATGGATTTTTTCAAAGGACATCGATTCCGGCTGAATCGGGTTGAGAATGTCGATCCCGCTGTCAATAAGGTCTGGAATAAACGGTTCTATATAGCCGCAGGAATGATATGAAAACAGGATTTCCGGATTGATATCCTTAACTGTTTTTACAAGCCTGGTCTGTAAAGGTTTCAGCCATTCCCGGTACATTTCCTCCGACATCATTATTGATTCCTGCATCCCGATATCATCACCCATATGTATAAAATCAACTCCGGCTCTCGCCAAAAGCGCCGCATGACCGCAGGTAATGTCCGTAATCCGTTTAAAATGGTAACTCGCTTTTTCATTACCGTCAAACATATCCATCATCAGTTCCTCCATGCTGCGCATATACCAGGAATTTTCCCACAAGCACCCCGGACATCCGCAGGCGGCCAGCCCCCGTTTATGGAGATATTCGACTTCCGCTTTCAGGGAGTCGATCCCGGACTCGTCAAGCTCCGGATAAGGATAAGCCTGAAACTGCTCAAGGCTGGTAAAACTTTTCATCGGGTGATGCATTCTGTGCATATGCATGGAGCCCGGATGCGGTTCGCACGCCACCCCGAAAACGGAAAAGGTCGTTCCGGGATTAAATTCCACGCCCGGATAGTAAACCTTCCAGTCGATATCCTGCGGTTTGAAACCCAGCCCCACATATCTGAATGGAAAATTAAAATAATCTTGATAAACAATGTCACCGCAGCGTTTCTTGAATTCCTCTTTCAGGGCGGGGCAAAGGAGAAAATGAACCGGAACGTATTCATAACCTTCGCGGCGCCACAGCTTCATAAGGTTTTCGCGTTGGGAAAGAGCCATGATAAAATCCTTTTAAAAAGTTGCTTTTTTGTAATTATAGTTATAATTTAATAAAATAAAATAATAAATCAATGCAGTAGATGGCAATAAAATATTCATAAAATGATATTAATATTCATAAAATGATTATAAACCGGATAACTTTCCATACGAATATAAGTCTGGCCTCATTTCCGGCGCCGGTATGCCTGGAAAGGGAAACCCAGTATACGCCCGCCTACCATAATTCAAGCAAAATTTTCAATGGCCTGTTCGTATATACGGAAAAGGGGCGCGGCTGTTTCAAAGAAGCCAGGCGTCAATGGGATTTACTTCCCGGAGCCGCCTATGCGTGCAGCGGGTTCGAACCCGGAGTGAGTTATTTTTATCCACCTGACGGCAACGAACCGTGGACCTTCTGGTGGCTGCGCTTTAAGGGCGAATATGCTGAAACCATGCTGAAAGACCTCATTAACCATTATGGCCACATTTACCATATTCCGCCGGAACACCCGGTAATACGCCGTTTGAGCGATCGGCTGGAAAGCGGTGACGGAGATCAATTTATCTCGCTTCAGGAGGGAAGTTCAATGGTGTTCGGGGTTGTAAATATGCTTGCCGAGGTCTACAGCCGCAAATACCATAACCGGCCCCAGTCCCGGATGATCCTGAAAGCCAAAAAACTGATCCTGGAGCATCTGGATAAAAATATTTCCTGTCATGAACTGGCTGCCGGCCTGGGAATAAGTCGAGAACATCTTTCCCGACAATTCAAACAGGAAACCGGAATGTCCCCGCTTGAATTTATTATTCGGTGCAAAATGAACGAAGCCTGCGGCATGTTGAAGGAAAGCGCCATGAGCTGCAAGGAAATAGCTTTTAAGTCAGGCTA
>JBAYCO010000271.1:0-6019 GCA_041668685.1 Victivallaceae bacterium
AAACTGGCAATTTACAACAAGTGATGCAAGAGTAAAACTGGAAAGGCTATATCCGAAACTTTAAAATTTACGTTGTACTAGGTTTTGAACCAATTATGGCTTCAGGGATTTGGTCATGGCCGCTTTTCTGGCACAATCATAAGAAAACCGTTGAGACTGCGATACCCTGCATAAAAGCGTGTCTCAAAGAAGGGATAAAGGATTTTTTCTTTACTGTCTGGGCGGATGACGGAGCTTTCTGTAATCTTGAGTCTGTTCTTGCCGGAGCGTGTTTTATGGCCGAAAAAGCATTTGCAAAAACGTCAGAATTGAATGAAGATAATGTACGGAGACTTTTTAGCGCAGTCTGCAAAAGCGATTACGAGGCTCACAAAAAAATGTCGGAATCAACTGTTATGAATAGTGAAAACGGTTTTGAAAGTATAGATGCCAGATCTATTCTTTGGGACGACCCGCTGCTTCAGATATATCGCAAAAACCAGATAGGCGGAAATTCTTCATGGAGCGTAAATACAATCAGGCTTTACCGCAAGATAGCCCAAAGCATAGCCTATGTACCGGAAAGTGATGAGGGATGTTTTGGATATGGTAAGATGTTGCTGAATATTTTAATTCATAAATTGGAATTTATGAATAAACTTGACGAGGCGTATAAAGAAAAAAGTATTGAGAAGTTAAAAACAACGGTAAAACTTGTTGCGAGAATAAACTCTGAGATAGAAGAATTTATTTTGTCGTTCCGGTCTTATCAGTATAACAGATATAATCCTCAAGGGTTTGAAATATTCCAGATAAGGCTTGGCGGCCAGAAAGAAAGATTCAAGGAAGTTGAGTTGAGGATAAAAGAATTTATTTCAGGAAAAATAAGTTCAATTCCAGAATTACATGAAAGCGCAAGTTATAAAAGCGTAGTACAACTCTACCATCGTCTGGCTACCGCCTCATACTTTATATAAAAGCGGCGAATCTCTTGGCAAAAGGATTGCAATTAAAATTCCCGGTATGTTTCTGCTTTCAAGCGGAATAAAAAAATAATGTAATTTTTATTTATAGAACAAAACAGGTAATAAATATGTCTGTCGAGAAAAATATATATTTTGCGTATCGCTCGTTCTGGCCCGAAATAGAAACGATGAAAAAATTCAGGGACTGCGGCATAAATACTTTTGCCTTTATGGTTTCCAATACTGCCAATTCGCTTGGCATTCCTTACACAAAATATCCGCCGGTATGGAAATGGAACAATACATATGACCTGAACGCTTTTGACAGGCAGGTTTGCGATATTTTGGAAGCGATTCCGGATGCAGGGTTGATTTGTATGGTTGACCTGAATACTCCGCTTTGGTGGACTAGATACCTTGGCGCATTTGGGGTTAAATACGATTCATTCTATGAACTTGGAAAAATTGCTGGCAGTCAAACCTGGCGGCAGGATACTTCCGAATATATGCAAGTACTGCTTGAACATGCCGAAAAAAATTATCCGGAATATATTACAGCTTATGTTTTGGGCGGGGGCGGCGCAATTGAATGGCATGACCGTTCGCGCGGAGAAGAAAGCATATACCGTACAAATGCTTATCGGCAATGGCAGCTTAAAAATGGTAAACAGCCAACTGATATTCCTTCGCGAACAGCACGGGACGGCGGCTTTTATGATTTCAACAACACTTATGTAAGTACCTGTTCATATTACAACGGAATGGATCCTACCGGATGCTACAAACGGCTTTTCCCGAATGGAACAGGGCTGCTGCGTACTCCTGAGAAAAACCAGGATGCATTGGACTATTGGCGGTTTTGCAATGAATTCAATGCAGATACGGTGAAATTCTTTTTACAAAAAGCTCGTGAAATTATTCGCCCGACAACTGAACTTGGCGTATTTTTCGGTTATTGTGTCGGCCATTGGACTATGGTTTCCAGCGGACATTTGGCTTATGAACGTCTGCTCTCATCTCCTGAACTGGATTTTTTTATGGCGCCGATAGATTATATGGGACGCGGGATGGGGCAGGGCAGCACCAGCATGACTGTAAAGGAAAGCATCAGGTTGAAAGGTAAACGGATGTTGCAGGAAATGGACCAACGAACCTATACGTCGAATAGAAAACTGACTGATTTTATTGAACTTTCCGATCCGCTGAAAAACAATGCGGAAGAAACCGTGTGGAAAAATACAACTGATTCAAAAGAATTAGTGAAAAAATTTGCTATGGCCAGCGACGGTGTTTGGAAAAGTGACGAAGAAATCATAGCCGGCATGAAACGTGATGCGGCGTTCTGCCTGATAAACCATGACTCTCTGTGGTGGTTTGACATGTGGGGCGGCTTCTATCAGGGAGAAAAAGTATTTGATGCGCTAAGACAAATTAAACAGATATGGGATAAACAAAAGGCTTATGTCTGTGAAGAAATCAGTGAAATCTTGATGGTTGAAGATCCGGATAACATGTATTTGCTTAACGATATGGATGCGCGTTGCGGTACATTCCATAATAGTACTAAAGCCGCCTTGAGCACTCTTGGCGCGCCCTATACGGTTTGTTCGTTTAATGACTTGGAACGACTTGATGTCAAAAGTTTTAAGGTGCTTGTCTTTTGCCATCCGTTTGAATTGACGAAAAAGCAGATGGGAGTGCTGAGGCGTTTGGTATTGAAAGACAGGCGCAGCGTGCTTTGGCTTTACGGGCCTGGAATTATCAAGAACGGCAGATGGGAACCGAAAAACGTTAAGAAAATTTGTGGAACCGATTTTGAGGCTGAAGGAATAAATACCGTGGAAATGGGGAACTGGACTTCAGTTTATATTCACGATCCGCTAGTTTTGACGCCGGAAATACTTCGGAGCATTTGTGCAAAGGCCGGTTGTCATTTCTATTGTTCGCAGTTGCGCCCGGTATGCGCCAACAGTCGGCTGGTATCTGTACATACAGCTATAAAGGAAACTCTAAAAATAAAATTATTGCGTAAGTTTAGAAAAGTTACGGAACTTTATTCCGGTAAGGTATGGGAAAATGCTGACTGTGTAAAATTAGAGACTACAGGACCGAAGAGTTTTTTGCTGCTTCAGGAGAGCTAGCCTTGTAGAAGTTGTTTGTTAGAGTTTTGTTAGAATTGCTGTTTCTTTCTTGTGTTAGATTATTGTTAGGGCTATATTAGCGTGAATTCAACAAAAATACATGGAAAGAAAATATTGTAATGAAAAACCTCTTGAAAATTTCAACATTAGCCGTTATCGTCGCCGTGTTTCTGACTGCCTGTTCCAGAAACCCAAATGAACAACTGGCGGTGGACCAGATAAATATATTGCAGGGAGCAGAACAATGCGCCCTGCCGGGTGAAGCTTTTGAAAAAACTTTGCGGCTCGAACTTTTGGGGAAACAAAAATACGGGTTGTTAGGCGGTAAAGGTGAACGTCCCCCGGTGAGTAACGTTAATGTTTTATTTGTCCCGGTTGACGGTTCGGATTTACAGCTTTCTTCTTCCTCCGCGGTTTCTGACGCCGGCGGCTCCGTCGGCGTTAAGGTAAAGGCCGGGCGCAAAACCGGCGACCAGTACCTGAAGATAATTGCCGGCAAAAAAACTGCGATGGTGCGTTTTGTGACCGGAGTTGCCATCAGCGGTGACAACCAGGAGTGCACGACCGGGCAGTTAATGCCGGAACCTTTGCAGGTTAAAATTCTCGGCGCTGACGGAAAAGTACTCAAAGGAGTTCCGGTTTATTTCAGTTTGACTTCGGCGCCACAGAAAAGCAAAGCCAAGCTTCAGAAAAATTGTGTTATAACCGATGACGAGGGAATTGCCGAGAATAACCTGAAAGTCGGCGGTAAGACCGGAGAATACAATATCAGCGTGGAAGTGGCTGACAGTAAAAATAATTATCATATTCGCGGTGTCAATGTCCGTGAACTGGGTTTGAACTTCTGGACGGTAGTCATAAATGTACTTGGCGGCCTGGCAATATTTATCTTCGGGATGAAGCAAATGAGCGACGGGTTGCAGAAAGTCGCCGGCGAAAAGATGAAACAGATACTCCATTTCTTTACCAGCAACCGTTTTGTGGCGGTTCTTGCCGGTACTTTGATAACAGCGGTAATCCAGTCCTCAAGCGCGACTACCGTAATGGTGATTGGTTTTGTTAACGCCGGACTCCTGAACCTGGTTCAGGCGATCGGGATTATTTTCGGGGCCAATATCGGAACGACGGTTACGGCTCAGATTATTTCATTTAAACTTTCCGGTTTGGCCTTGCCCGCAATAACCCTTGGCCTGCTGATAATGTTTTTCAGACATCGTCTCGCCAAAGGGTGGGGGGAGACCCTGCTCGGATTCGGACTGCTGTTTTTCGGTATGACGATTATGAGCGATGAACTGAAACTGCTCGGCGCTTTTCCGTCATTTATCGATTTCTTCAGGAGCTTTGACTGCACCAGCGTCAACGGCGTTATGCCGATCGGGCCGGTGCTGGGCGCTATCGGGATCGGGACTTTAATGACTGTTATTATCCAAAGCAGTTCGGCGACCGCCGGTATTATACTGGCGCTTGCAGGCGGCGGCCTGATCAATTTTTATACTGCGGTGCCGCTTATTATCGGAACAAATATCGGTACCACTATTACCGCGGTACTGGCTTCGCTGGCCGCCAATCGCCGCGCCAAACAGGCCGCATGCGCCCATTGCCTGTTCAACTTCAGCGGCGCTATCGTAATGATAATATTATTTTATGTTCCGTGGAGAAACAGCGGCGTGCCGGTTTTCATGTATTTCATAAACAGCATAACCAGCGGCGATGTATTTGCCGCGGTGCCGCAGAATATTGTTCGTCATATAGCTATGGCGCATACGTTCTTCAATATGTTTAATGTTATCCTGCTTCTGCCTTTTGTCGGTGCGATTGCCGCAATATGTTCGGCTATAGTTCCGGTGACCGGGGGCAAGGACGAAAAGGTCCAGGCTCTGGAACCGCATTTGCTTAACACGCCTTCAATTGCTTTAGAACAGGCAGTGCAGTCTATCCGCTATATGATCAGGGAAGCCTGGTCGATGATCGATTGTGTTATTGCCGAACATTTTATCCCGCAGAAAGTCAATGAAGATGATTTCGAAAAACTGGCGGACCGGGAGGACAGGATAGATAAGCTGCAGGAGGAGATAACCGAATATCTCGTTCAGATAACCCGCCGGGAACTTTCGGACGAACAGGCTGAGCTGGTTCCGCTCCTGATGCATTGTACGAATGACGCTGAACGCATTGCCGACCATACCGCCAATATTATTACCCTGACGAAACGTCTGGTCAAAGCCAAAGAACAGTTAAGCCCGGAAGGGCAGGATGAAATCAATATTCTCTGGAAAATACTCAGTGACCAGGCCCATAATGTGTCTAAGGCCCTGCGCGGCACTGACAGCGACAAGGTCAATTATGCCCTCAGGGATGAAAAGAAGATCAACAAATTAGTGGATAAATATGAGAAGAATCATATCAACCGTCTCAAGGATGGCAAATGCAATCCTTTGATGGGGGTGATTTTTATCGAAATGCTTGCCGAAATGGAAAAGATCGGCGACCATCTCTGCAATATTGCCGAACGAGCTCCGGATATTCAAAAACAGTATGTGAGCCTGGAAAGATCGTGATGTTTGAATGCCGGACTTTTATTTACGCTTTATGAACTTCCATATCCGAGTCAGGAATCAAATTGGGGGAAGCTTCCAAGTCTTCGAGTTCCATGAATTTTACAACTTTTTCAAGGGCGTTGGTTATTGTCAACTGTTCCGTTTCCGGTAGTTGAGCCAATGCCGATGAAAGTTTGTCCTGAAGCAGGGAAGGGGCCTGTTTTACAGTATTTTTCCCTTGGGGCGTCATGTGCAGATAGACTCGCCGACGGTCTTCGGTTGAACGTTGTCTGACGACATATTTTTTGCTTTCCAGACGGTCAACTATGCCGTTTACGGTACTGCCGCTCAAGTTGACTTCCCTGCTGAGTTCCGATAATGTCATTGTTTGCGCTTT
>JBAYCO010000272.1:0-6015 GCA_041668685.1 Victivallaceae bacterium
GTTTGGGAATGCCAATGGTTACAGAACATTCAGAAGCCACAATAATGCTTTCCCTGAAAAGGTTTTTTGTTTTGTGCCATTCTACCTCTACCGGGCCGTAGGTGGTATCGATTTTCCCTTTTGCCCAACTGAGTTCGCCGCAATGAGGCACCACCGATATTCGCTTAAATCCCGGAGAGGCGGCTCCGATACCGAGCAGATATTTTAACAATACTGATCCTATCTTGGCGCTCCAGCGATGACAGGACGTTCTAATCCTCGTACCCGGATTGGAAACCAGCGCGCCTGGAACACCGAGATAATTCGCCTGTTCCCAGAAAGTACCGGGACCGGCCTTCAGCATATTTCCGAAACAACGTCTGGTCAAGGCCAGCGCATCCACGGCGCTGCCCGCAAGGCAATGCGCTTCTATTTCCCAGGCGTTCATCCATGGGCTGATACAGTAATTATAAGTACCGCAGCGGGAAAAATCATCAGGATCATTCGTCCAGCCCCAGTTGCTGAAATTGTCCGGTAAATCCCGGTCTCCGGGAAGCCATGGCCGGTCGAAATCAGCGGAACCTGCGGGATTGATCCCTTCCCAGTCAGGATTGGCTTGCTTCCAATCGTAAAGGCGCCAGTGATGATTTTTCAGGTATTCGAGAATTTGCGGCGCCTTATCCCCGGCCAGACCGAAAACCACCGCCAGCGCATTCCCCAACTGGTCAGCATGATTCGCATGCTCTGAAAACCGGTAAACGCCTTTGGCGGGACTCCAGAGATAGCGGTCAACTGCGGTTTTGAGTTCAGCCGCCAGTTGCGTATAGGATCGGCGGTTTTCTTCATCCTCGAAAACCGTTGCGATTTCGGCTGCAGCCAGCAGGCCCCGATAAACGTAGGCCTGATTGGACAAGGACGTTTCGAAACCTGGTCCTACCGGAAGTGCCAGCGAACATTTATAAAGCCCGTTATCACTCCTTCTCGGTAATACCCAGCAGCGCATATGGGTATTAACCGGTTCCGGGTAGAATTTTTTCAGAAATTCCAGGTCCCCGTCAAAATTATATATTTCCAGAATATCTGCCTCGGTAAAACCGGAAACATCATAACTATTTTCACAAGGTGTATCCCGTACCGGGAATCCACCTGCAACGGTATGTTGCAAAAGGTATTGGCAGGAAGATTTTCCGGGAGCGGTATTCCCGAATGCGTAATAAAAAGTTTCATTACCTGCTGAATCAAACCAGAGGAATAGTCGCCGGTCACGCCTTGGACTGTCCGCGAATTCATAATCGCCAACGGTTTCCCGATGCCTTAGCGTGCAAGCCTGAGTCGTAGCAACAGCCCCCTCCCAAACTTCATTGAGCAGCTTATCCGAGCAGGAAAATTTTTCTCCAGCATTAAAGCCAGGTGCGTAAAATGCTTTCTCCGGAGCAATCCTAATACCGCTAAAACTTATCGTTCCAGTAACCTTTACGTATCTGAATGCTCCCCATTGCCCGTTCTTGAGCGGATAACATGTGGCTTTACAAAAATCCCCACAGGCTGTTATATGCCCTCCGTGTTGTTCGTAATAACCGGATAAATACCGTCCAAAATCAATAAATATTTCATCATCAAAAGTAACCGAATTTGCATCTGTAACCGAAAGAACTTTAGTCACGGTCGCCGAATTTTTCAATTCTCTGCCCTTGCTGTCCAGAATCCGCACTGGCAGAAAATAATTTTTTGAATTCCACATAAAAAGTTTCCTGATAATCTGTTAGATTTAATACCCTTAGTCTTTTGTACTCCATTGGATGAAGTTTAATAAAATATCTTTTTGTATTCCCGTAATTTCTTTCAATTCAGTTTCAGTAGTGGCGTCATAGGGAATGGTACCATCAAAAACTACCTTTCCTTTGCCAAAATTGCCGACTATAACAACCGGATTGTCGTTGCCGTCTTTAACAAGTACTTCTGCGTTTGTCCCTGGAATAAGTTCCATATGATCCCAATATGAATTAGTCCCTTTATAGCCAATATCATGTCCTTTGACCACAGGATGTTCAGAGCATACAATTAATATGTCAGGTGTGTTTTTTGAACCAACTTTCCGTTTCACCCCTTTACATATTTCAGGAAATACGCTTGTGTTTCCTAATATCCAACCATGTGGCTTATAGCCACAACTGTCATGATAAAAATAAGCATTTCCACCTTTGCTTACATAGTTCCGGATATTTTTCACCCAAGGCTTGCCCTTCTGACTGTTTCCCAATTGATTCACCTGTGGAAATATAAGACTTTTATATTGAGAAATATTAGAGGAAAGGTCGGTGATCGGAATGATTTTGAGTTTTTCTTTTTTAAGCGTAGTCAAAATAGCAGAACAGCCATCCCCTTTTCCGCCATCCATTTGAGGGATGTATAAAGCAATTTTATTTTTACTCAGAGGAGCGATACAAATATTATCAACATATATTTTGCCTAATGATGATAAATGAAACATCAGTGCAAATTTTTTAATATTTTGGTCAATCCGAAAAAAACCACGATATTCAGTCCAATCAACGGGTGCAATAAAAGATTTTCCAATTCTTGAAATTTTTATCTGTTTTCTTGTTTCTTTTCCGGCTTCCTTGGCGGTCCAGCCTCTAACAAAAACAGTTACCTTAGGATTCTTTTCGCCTTTTAACCAGAAGGATACAAAATATACCTGCTCTCCTGGTAAATTATTGTTATAAGCATTTTCACCTGTATAACCGTTTGAGTTACCTTGCACAAGGGCATTATTTATAACCTTTTTTTCGTTCTTATTATTGACTTCTTCCAGATTTTCTATAAATGCGCTTCTTTTCCCATCAATAAAATCGCAGGAACTTCCCCAACGGCAAATACCCGCCCCTTTATAGCATCCCCACGATGCTGGAAAACTATTTCCTTTATTATCAACGGTAATATTTTCAGCAGATGCATTTTGAGCTATATTATTTATTCTTTTTTGTTCTATTATGTTTTCCGTTAATAATAAAACATCTCTTACACTTTTCCCAAAATTGATTTTTGAATAGTTTTGCCCATCTTTTTTGCCGTCATCCAATGTTTCCAACGCGTTACGATAGCAATTCAATGCGGCGTCATATTTTTTCCCTTTTAAGAAAGTATCGCCTTGCATCTTAAACTCATTTGCTTTTATTATGAAATAGTTATATGAAAATTCTTTTTCCACTAATTCCAGTCTCTTTAAGACATCATCATTGTTCTTTGCCAGCTTTTTAGCGGCAATCAAACAATTGTTTAATTGCTCTAAGGTTTCAGGTTTTAATAAAACAAAGAGGTTTTCATAAGTTGGTACAAAATCGTTTTTCCAACCTTTATAAGATGAATTTCCTTGTGTCGTTTTTTTGAAGTCAATATCTTTTAATGATTTTCTCAAAATATTTATATAGCATTTCATCGGAGAAGCCGCCTGCATAAATGCTTTTTGGCAAAAGTCGTCTAAAATTTCATTTATATCCAAATTTGTATTCCAGGCTAAACGTAAAGCCAAATAGGTATTTAAGAAATGACTGAAATGACTGCCGGGGAAAGCTCTAATGCCGTTAATGCCCAGATTATGATAATACGCCATGTCCGTTTTGATGATGTCAAATATCGGCCATATGAAATTGAAATAACAGCTCATTCCATAATAATAATCTGTGACAGTTATCCTCTCTCCTCCAAAAAGATTTAAATATTTCAATAATTCTGAATTTATATAATAATTCCTTGAAGAAGCTGTTGATTTCAACGGTCTTGCATAGCCACGCATATAATTCCAAAATACTAATTTTGTATTTGGTGCTGGCTTTATGTTTATTGGAGCCTCCAAGCTACTAGACCATTCATATGCACTTAATTCAATCATGACTTCGGGATTAGTTTTACTTAACAATGCAGCAATATTATTGGCAAAATAAATATATTCACCAGTATGATCAACGCTTTGAGGCGGCATGAATTTTTTGTGCAGATAAACGCATTTTTCACAATCGCAAAATCCGGTGTCCTTGCGGTCAGTGAGATAAAGCCCCAGAGTATCTATATCTGGATATTTTACGATGAGCTTGGACATATTATCAGCTATTTCTTTCTCCCCACCTTTTGATGAAAAACAAAATTGATGCAGAGGAAATCCACGGGTAAATACTTCTTTTTGTAAATCAATATGAGAAGCTGTTCTTTTGCCCCTGACCAAAGGATAAAATTCCGGATGCGAATTAAAATATTTAGATGCCGGTAACCAGAAATCAACAGAGTTGTCAGCTGCCACTGAACATTTTATACCTCGTTTTTTGCCTTCTTTCAGATAATCCCTGTAATTTACGGAATATTTCCGTTGTTTATATTTTTTACCGTTTTTTATATAATATTCAGGTTCGCCGTTCCAGTAAGGCCACCAGACAGGAATACGATTGCCCTTGTTTTTGGCAAGCCAATCATATTTGCCAGCCCATAATTCTCTGTTTTTGAAATGCGGGATTTCAGTTTTGTTTATCCCGGTTAATTTTATACTCTTCAGCCGCGGTATTATTTCCCATTCTTTTTTAGGGAAAAACCAGCGGCATCCTAATTCTTCCAGCAATTCATAGACAGCATATAGAGTTCCTCGCGCATTGCCGCCTGCCAGAATTAAATTATTATTTATTAGTCTGATAATAAAACAGTCATTTTCCGGCAAACGCGGATTACCCAAAATGGGAAGTAATAAACTATTTGTTTTCATATTGCCGATTATTATGGAACCAGAGAGAGGCGGGGGGGGGGAAATCATTTGTTTCTTTTATTATTAATTCCGCGCCTGACATTTCTTTGACGTATTTCTGTAATTCCGTTGCGGCGAATTTCTCTACTTGTGACGCATTGTTTTTGATAATGATCTTTGTCCTGGGGACGCCATTTTCAGTGATGACAAAATAATTTCCGCCATAAATATTGATTACGGTCAGTAACAAAGCGATAATGGTCGTTGATTTCAGTTGAGTGCCCATAATATAGTTCCATTGAATTTACCTGCTTGCCGAACAAAAAATTTCCTTCGCCTCGGCAGATTTTGCTGCCGGCTGTAATGGTTGCGGTTTTGTGTTATGAACGGTTCCGTCCCCCCTTTTTGGCTATGCCTGGTTTTAGCAATTTCATTACTTAATTGCCCAAGGCATATCATCTACATCGGATCCTACAGCATTTACCTCATTGCGTTGAGCGTGGCCGTCCACATAGGAAAAGTTAGCCCCGTTGTCATGGCGGTAATGCACACGCTCCGGAGTTGCGGTCTGCGAGTTTGTCTCTATTTGATAGATTAATGCTCCCGACCAGCAGTCGGAGATTAGAATAATCCCGGAAGGAGAATTCCTGAATTCGGAAAGCCGATGTGTTTCGCCGGTATTGCTTGCCCCGTGAAGACTCCAGTCAGAGACCTTGCCATTCAGCAAGTAACTTTTTAAATGCCATTCCGGATGTTCCGGATGCGGTGTAGGATATTTCCGGGCGGAATGGCAAAGACATAAATCCAAAGTTGAAATATATTTGAGTTCGTTGCACATGCGCGCATCCCAGCCGCCCGAATAAGTTGCTGCCGGAGAATACCAGTTTGCCGGAAACCATTCATCATAGTCGTGGACGTATTCCATGAATGCAAGTCCGATTTGTTTTTGATTATTTCTGCAATTGATCTCATAAGTTTTTTCTTTGGCTTTGCCAAGCGCCGGCAGAAGTATTGCGGCGAGAATTGCTATGATCGCGATCACGACGAGCAGTTCAATGAGCGTGAATTTGTCTTTAGTTTCCCGTTTTTTAAACATGACACACCTCCATATTCTGGATTTTCCGTTTTTTAGCTTTTAAAGTCCGTAAAGAACTGGCCCTCACCACAAGTTCCGGTTCTGTAAAAATTATCTTTCCGGTCTTTGCCGTTTTCCCTTCGATATTGTCAAACAGTAAATTATTTGCCTGCTGCCCTATTTCATGAAGCGGCTGGCGAATACTCGTCAGAGGCATGGAAGCATTTAAAAA
>JBAYCO010000273.1:0-6001 GCA_041668685.1 Victivallaceae bacterium
CCGGATTATCGCCGCACCCGCAAAACTGACATCCAGCAACTCAAATGTGGCCGGAAGTTTTTGTTTTTTCTTATCTTTACGCTGAAAAAATTCAGTTCTGTCGCCAGTGAAGTTCTCCACGGCAATGCTCACAGCGGAACCTGCCGGGGCCTCAAGCGTATTTGTTTTCAGGTCATAAGAAGCGCTTTTTAATCGGGTATATGCCGGAGGCGTGACTTTCAGGACGAATTTTTTGAATTCCGGGGCGGGAACTATTTTTATTTCAAAATCCCGCGACGAATCTTTTCCGGAGGAAACCCGGTAAGTCATATTTTCAGTTATATTAGTAATCGTAAATTCGGATACTCCTTTGCGGTGACGCATCGGATACAAGCTGGAAACGCCGGAAACGGTCAAAAGAATTTTAAGGTTATTTATTTTTTTATTACCCCTGAAAGCCTTTGCCCTGACCAGAAGCTTACGCCCGGCGGCAATTTCCATATCGCCCGGCCGCACCTGAAACTGCGTAAAGTTCAGGGAAGCCAACTGCGTCCACGGATTGGCGAAACGCGCCGCGGCGTTAGCCGCGTAGTTCCTGAATAAAACCGCATAGCAAGCCGCAAGGGCCAGGGCCGTCAGCAATATTTTAAAAAGCCTGCGGCAGGTTCGGTTTTTCCATATTCCCGGCAGCTTCAATTTTCCGCAGCGACGGTCGGCGGAACCCAGAAACAAGGAACGCAGTTCTTCGGATATAGTTTCGTCAGAACGGAAACAGACCGCATTGATCAGGGAATTGTCCCGGATACCGTGCAGTTCCTCAAGTTTCAAGGCCGCCTGCTTGTCGCTGAGCCGCGACCGGTACAGATCCAGTCCCAGCTTCAGCAACATAGCAACGTTACCGATAACAAATACGATCAGGACAGCAAAACGCAAACGCGCGGAAAAAGAAGTCAGGTTATCCAGACCGAACAGCGCCGTCAGGACAAAGAGGTCCAGCGCCGCCGGCCGGGACAAGCCGTTGAACAGCGTCTGCCGGTAATTTACCCGTTTTAATTTATTTAAGCTCTGTGATAAATTTGATGCCATTTTGCCGTTTTCCGTTGAGATCGACCGTTAATTCCGCCCCCGGTTTCACCGCGCCAAGGGCTTTCGTTAAAAATAATTTCCGTATTTTTTCGCCGCCTTTCTGTTTGTGCCTTACCATGATATAGCGGCGGTCTATTTTCCATTCATTCCCGGCCAAATGCCACGACCAGATGTCCAAATGCCAGATCCAGCCGCCGGGAGTATGTTTATCCGAGTGGTAATATTTCTCCCGGCGTTTATACACCAGGGTCTTGCAGAATTTTTCATTGCCGCCCAGAGCCAATATCCGGCGTTCGGAGAAAAAATCATCCGCCAGTGGAAATACTTTATTTAATTCGGCCAGGGCGTTATCCGGCAAAGCGCCGCCTTTCCGTCCATCCGGCCCCGAACCCGAAAGCCCGCCCAGAACCTCGGAGTCCGTCAAAATATAAATATCATAATCCGCCTCAAGCAATTCATCAAAAACGATTTTCGAACCGGCTGTTTTTCCGAAACGAACAAGTTTCCGCTTATTGTCCAAAGCGGCGGCGGATTGGATTTTTCCGGCCCCGGACAACTTAACAATGATTGGTTTCACCGCGGTTTTCCGGTTATTAAAAATAATTTTCAGAGGATAAACCAAATCATCCATTTTTTCCCCGACTCTACCTTTTATCTGCCTGGTGAGGAAAAGTTTGCCCGGCCCCTGCCCCTTGAATCTGAACGCGGCGGAAACAATATCGCCCCGGATAACTTTACCGCTGGTCAAAACAATTTCAGTCGTAAAGTTGATGAAAGGATAAGTTCCCTCAAGATACATTTTTTCGACCTTTCCGGCTTCCTTGTAGAGCCACGGACGGTTCATTTTTTGTTCCCGGACGATCTGGGTAAGGGTAAGAATGTCACTGAGCAGGATTTTCTGCTGATATTTTGCCCCGGACGGAGTAACCGTCAGGGGACGAACGCCCATTAGCGAAAGCTTCCCGGAAATCCGCCTGCCGTCGGAAAGTTCGATTTCCGCCCGTTCCCAGCTCGCCGCGCATACAGTAAAAGCCGCCAACAAACCTGCAATAATTGTAACTGAATATTTCATATTAACTACTTTTTATGAATTTCCTTAAAACTTTAAATTTTTTTTGACAGAATCATTTTTGACAGAATCATTTTTCTTTATTTTATTCATATTTTTTATTTAACTATCAGCATCACTCATTCGATGTTCGATGTTCAATTATGTTTTTCCTTAACCCTTAAAACTTAACCCTTAACCCTTTTAAAATAAATTAAATCTTCTCCTTAAATACCAGCCGGCCATTAATAAGATCAATATCCCGAAATAGAAAAACGGCGTTTCAAATAACGGATACCATTCGCGTTCAGTATCGTTTTTGCGTATCGTGCGGATAATATCGTTGAGCAGTTTTTCTCTTTCCGCGCTGTCGTAAATACTGCCCTCGGAACAGAATTTCAGGAAGTTCTCATCACTGACTTTCAGGTTGCCGCCTTCGTTTATTTCCCTGCCGACATTAATCAGGTGACAGCGTTTGGCAAGTTCCCGTCCACCCAGCCGGGCAGTGGTTTCCAGTATATAACGCCCGGATTTCAGATTGGCGAACTCCGCTTTATAAAATATATCCGTCTTTTTCAGGTCTTTTGCCGCCACGGCTTTACTGGAATGCACCCGGCAAATAATGCTTTCCAGTTTAAAATCCGGAGAATTAAGGGTCTTTTCCGGGAAATTCGCCTTGACGGTGATTTTCAGACTTTCGTTTTCCGGCAACATACTTTTGTTCAATGCGATTTTCAACTGGTCATGTTCGTTGTTTCCGGCATAATTTATCAACTGTTCCCAGAATATCCCGAAATTGCGCTGACGCTGCCTGCCGTTTCCCCATAAATGCAGCGAATTGGTTAATACGGCAATAACCTTGCCGCTGCCGTAGGGCAAAGCGACGACCAGCGGATATTTTTCGGCGGCCTCGGCGGACAAAAGGACTTCCGCGCCTTTTTTGAGTCCCTCAACCATATTTATCCCGTTCAAAACCGCATCAGTATTGGCGCATAGTTCAGCGATGCGGTCGGCAAAACGGCTGCGCCGGAGTTTAGCGCCCGGTACGATCCTGAACCGTCCCGGAACAAAAGAACCTTGCCGGGATTTAACCGGCATAAGTTGCGCCAAAGGTGAAGATACGGAAATTCCGCCGAAAGATTTTTCACCGCCAAGCATAATCATTGTCCCGCCGTTGGCGACGTACTGTTCCAGGATGCACTCCTGTGTTAAAGTCATTAAACCGGGTTCCGTCGCTCCCAGAATAAAAACATCGACATTTTTCATAGCGTCCGCCCCGGACGGTATTCCGCCGTTGAATACCGGACTTGTCTGAGTCCCGATCTGAGTGAATTTATCTTTACGCAGCCGATAAACGGCGGTAAAGCGGCGGCCGCTCGCACGGAACTGGCGTACCAGCGGCCGGAAGCTGTTGGTGAGCACCGGGAAGTAACAGACGGTATAATTATGCCCGCTCCTGACTTCAATGATGATTTCTCTTTCGTTATTCAAATAACTGGCTTCTTCCGCCAGATGGTCAAGTTTTATTTTCAATGTATAAAGGCCGGGGCTGGAAAAACTGTATTTGAACAGTGCTTCACGCGTAGAGGACGGTTCCAGCTTCAAGGCTTCCTCTTTTACCGCCTTGCCGTCAACATAAAAACTTATCCGGCTTTCCTTTTTTTCATCATAAGCTCCAAGACTAACCGGCACATTCAGTTCAAACTCCTCATTCACATACAGGCTTGCGGGATAAGAAAATTCATCTATTCGCAGGTCCTTCACCCCGGTCAGCTCGGAACCGAATTTAACCGCGAACACCGGGGCCCCGAACTTATTTCCCGTAAAACCGGAATAATCCAGCCCGTCGGATAACAGGATTACCGCCGCCGTACCGGATAAACCGACGTCACGGTTTACGCTGCTGAAAGCCTGTTCCAAGTCCGTACCGCCCTGCCCTCCCGACATTTCCGGGACACTCCAGTCTTTTATCGGTTCAGTCGCGGTATTGAACACGTAAAAATGTCTGCCGCAACCGCTGAAATCAACTTTTCTCAGGCTTTCCGCGAATTCAAGCGCCTTGCGGTAACGCGTCGCGCCGTCCGGCATATCCCGCGTCGCCATCGAACCGGAATCGTCCAGAAGAACGACGACATTCGAGCGCTGACGGTTCTGCTCGCTGATAATCATTCCCGGACAAAGCAGCATAATCATCACCATGATTATCACGGCGGTCCTTATTCCGGCAAGTAAATTTTTCTTACGTCCGGGCAGATCCATTCCATGTTTCAGGGCGAAATACACCATTGCCAAAGCCATAAGACCACTTAGCAATATTAACCAAACTGAAATTAGAGGATAAAAATTAAACATAATTTTGAGATTTAAGATTTTTGTTTAACCCCTTTTATCAAACCGTGGAGCATTTTTGATATTTCAACGAGCTCCATACATAATTGTTGATCTTCTCATCTGATCACGAAAAGAATATTATACAAATGGATGCGACTATAGAATAATATAAGAAGTCACAACCCGATACAGCTCCGCAGGAGCGATTTTTCAGTAGCCATGGGCGTAAGCCCGTGGAAAACGTGTCTCTGTCTAGTCAAGCTCCGTAGGAGCGGCTAATCAAAACCGGTATCAGTCGCTCCTACGGAGCTTGGATATCTTACGGTCTCATTTTCCACGGGCTTACGCCCATGGCTACTATATAATCATCCCTCCGGGATTCAATTCTTTCTTACTCCGCTAAAATCGTATTCCGGGAAGTAAGATCTTAAAACTTTTTTGCTCCAAGCAAAAATTCCACTCCAAGGAGCAGAAGCATCAACAACAAAAACCAGCCGGTTAATTCGCTGCCCTTGCGGAATTTAACTATCTGCGGAACAACTTCACTATTGACATTCAAAACCGTTAAAGGCGCGTCAAACCATTTACGGATCTCAGATTCCGGGGCAAGCGCCGGCTTGCTTTCGTCAGGCGAAGGATTAAATACCGCCGCTTCAAGATCAGCGCCTTCAAACGTCAGAATTCCCGGCGCCATGGAATACGCTTTCGCGCCCTTCGCGATACCCGCGCTTTTTTCGCCGATACCGGAAAAAACAATATTTTCACCTTTGAGCCCCACCTGCGCGCCGCAATAAGCGCTGACGCTTTTTTCCTGATTTCCGGCGGCGTAATTTACCAGAGCCACCATTGCCACCGGATATGATTTCAAAGTCGGCCAGTTGGAAAAATCCCGCCGCAACGAAAAAGCCAGGTTCAACAGTCTGCCTTTACCCGCCGGGTGTTCAAGAATCAAAGGGCGTCCGGCATCCGTCACTGCAACGACCTTTGCCGGGGAAGTTTTAAAATTAAACAGTTTGCGCCAGCGAACCAGTTTTAACTGCAACAGATCGTTAAGTTCCCGCAGCGGCGGATTGAATTTGACGCCGCGCTCACTGACCGCCGAAATTCCACGCAATCCGGATTGTCCCGTAAGGAGATCGCAGTAATTTCCCCTGGTGTCCGCTTCCGGCACGGTCAACAGAATACCGCCGCCGCGGATATAATTATTCAAAAGCGCCGCCGTCGCCGCCGTCACGGGTTTATCCAATGCCAGGCAAACAACATGCTGCCCGACAAGGATTTCCTTATCCGCCAACCCGACGTCAAGCGTCCGGCAACGAATACCGTTCAACGCTTTTGCTGATGACGGGCTGAGCGCCAAGCTGAAAAAATAAAACGGGTCGGCTTTTCGTTTTCCCTGGTCGTATAAGAGCAATACATTCAAATTATCGGCGACCGCGAAGCTGAACCACGCGCGGTTGTCCAGAGTAATATTCTCGTCGTCGATTTCCACACACGCCTGCACCCGCCCGGCACGCCGCGGAACATAAACGAACTGCGTATTCAGGACAGATCCCG
>JBAYCO010000274.1:0-5985 GCA_041668685.1 Victivallaceae bacterium
AACTGTTACGCGCCGGAAATAACGCAACAGAAAGACGGTTTCCTCGTCAATATCGAGCCGGAAAAGATCAAGCGCCATGGAATCCTGGAATTGAGCTTTTAGACTCCTTGGGATTTCAAGCATAAAAGCGGAAAAAAGTATTTTATCTGAAAAGCATATCCTTCCAGCTTTTCAGTTCCGGGAAAAAATAATGCGGTTCGTCAATTATCCTGACCGGGAGCCGCGCGTTGCGCCAATGTGTTTCCTGCGCGTGACGCGTGAATATCCGGTCATTCAAACTTATTACCGCTTCCCGGAAAATATTTTCCGGTACAGGTTTGTTCAATATTTGTTCCCGTAAAGCGATGAGTTCGTTCTTCCGGCTTTCCACAGAACGTTCAGGCAAGTTGTTTTTAAAGAAATCATAATGCCCCAGACACATACGGCGGTTGAATTTCATTGCGGCCGCCTCTCTCCAATTGTCAATAGTTGCCTGAAAAACAGCGGGTGCTATCCCCTCCCCTTCATCTATGGGCCGCAAGGTCCCGTTAACCGCCACTGAACTGGACAATTCAACCCCCTGCAAGACTTCAGCGGCGGCAAAAACCCCAAGCGACCACGCGGTCAGGTGTATGGATTCGTAAGACGAAGGAATATCCAACTTTTCCAGTTCAGTATAGTCATACAGCATCAGGACATCCAAACCGGAACAGTTATCAAGACAACGGAACGGTTTTTCATCCATCCCCCAGCCGTTGAAAAACAGCAGGAGTTCAGCGGAATTATCCCGCTTTATCCAAAGCTTTTCCATAGTACCTCCCGCTTGGAATTTTTAAACCTCTGATTTGACACTGATTTTTTTGCGGCTTGCCGCAACATAATTAGTGTTCTATAAGTGCGGATAAGTGGTTAAAATAACAGATTCCTATAACATCAAGTTAACAAGTCCAGAATTTTATCTATGTCTTTATTTTGCAACGCAGCGCTCATGGAAAGCCGTAAGCGGGCAGTGCCCGCAGGAACCGTAGGCGGACGGATAGCAAAAACCAGAATACCCGCCCTGCGGAATTTTTCCGCCATTTCCAGCGCCGCGGAATTTTCACCGAGCAACAGGGGGACAATCTGGGAATTTCCCTCAAGGCCCAGTTCTCTGCGCAGTCTCGAACTCATTTTCAGCAGGTGTTCCCGGCGTTCCTTCAGAAGCGCTTTCCTTTCCAGTACAAAACGGCTCCAGTTGACCGTTACCGGCGGCAGCGCCGTAGTAAAAATAAATGAACGCATTTTATTTATCAGATAATCCCGCGTAATCTCGTCCATGATCGCAAAAGCTCCGGCGGAACAGAATGCTTTGCCGAAAGTTCCGACCAGGATATCAACCTTGTCAAGCACCCCTTGGGCTTCCGCCAGTCCGCGGCCGTTTTCCCCGAAAACACCGACGCTGTGAGCTTCATCAACAATCAACGTCGCGTTATAGCGTTCTTTAAGCTCAACCAGTCGCCGCAGATCCGCCATATCGCCGTCCATACTGAAAACGGATTCAGTAATGATAAAAATGTTTCTATATTCAGCGGCGCTTTTGACCAGCAGTCCTTCCAAAATCTCATAGTCTAGATGCGGATAGCGTTTGAAATGCGCATCGGAAAGCCGAACACCGTCAATAATGCTGGCGTGATTCAGTTTATCGCACAAGATCAAATCATTACCGCCCGCCAGGGCGGGCAGAATGCCTATATTAGCGTGATAGCCGCTGTTGAACACCAGAGCCGAACGCCCGTAAAGTTTTTTCAGGACGTCTTCGAGACCCGAATACCCGGAGTGATTGCCGGTAAGCAGGCGCGACGACGACGATGAAAGCGCATAGGCCGTATCGGTCGCGTCATATTGCAACCCCGCATAAAACTCCTCCCGCAACTCCGGTATGGACAACAAACCAAGATAATCGTTAGAGGACAAATTCAATAAACCGGCGTCAAACCGCGATTCACGCAACGTTCGCAACTGGTCTCGTTCCCGCAGGGAATTCAAGTCCAGCTTCATTCTTTCTCGTAGGGACATAATTTGGTCTAAGGTTTAAGGGTTAAGCGCTTTTTTCTTCCGCCGCCTTCCACGCCATCACTATATTGCGTATCAGATGCAATGTCAAGTTCCGATCCGCAATCGCTAAAAAGTTCGTATTTCATATATTCTGTGCTATTTTATGAACTTATTTTTGTATAAACCTGTGAAATAACATTGTGCGTCTGAATTTGCATCATGAAACCGGATAAAGAATTAATCAAAAAACGTTTTGCCCGCAGCCTGAAAACTTACGCGGAGCACGCCTACGTCCAAAAAGCCATTGCCGAACGACTGCTGTTTGAACTCTCCACCGCCGCCGGCGACAAGTTCGAACGCATTCTGGAAATCGGCTGCGGTTCCGGCATCATCACCTGCCAGATAGCAAAAATGTTTGAATACAAGCGTCTCTACCTTAACGACCTTGTAGATGAATGCGCCAGGCTCGCTTCAAAATACCCGAACACGGAATTTATCGGCGGCGATATCGAAAATATATCTCCCCTGCCTTCCGGCCTTGACCTGATCATATCCAACGCCACTTTCCAGTGGCTGGACCATTTGCCGAAAGTGCTCGAACGCCTGGCGGGGATATTGAACCCGGAAGGAGTCCTGGCATTTTCCACCTTCGGGCCGCGCAATGCCTGCGAAATAAACTCCCTTACCGGCAAAACCCTCAATTACCTTTCAGTACCGGAACTCAAAAGCGCGGTCTCAAAACATTTTACCGTCCGCTGCTGCCATGAAAACATCCGGGAACTTTACTTCGAACACCCGCTGGACGTCCTGCGCCACTTACAGAAAACCGGAGTTACCGCGGTTTCCAGACAAATCTGGACGAAAAGCGATTTACAAAACTTTGTTTCGCGATATATTGAAGAAAATAAAACTGAATCCGGCGTCTCATTGACTTATCATCCGATAATCATTGTAGCTGACTTGAAGAAATAAATATGGCAGTGTTTTTTGTAACAGGAATAGATACCGATATCGGCAAAAGCGTCGTAACCGGCCTGCTGGCGCGCTTTCTGCGCTGTTCCGGTGTTAACGCCATCACCGCCAAACTCGTCCAGACCGGCTGTACGGGCATGTCCGAAGACATCCTGACCCACCGCAAACTCGAAGACGTGGAGCCTCGCCCGGAAGATTATACCGGGGAAACCTGCCCTTATGTGTTCAAATTTCCGGCATCGCCGCATCTTGCCGCCGAAATGGAGGGTATTAATATTTATCCGGAATATATCGCCGCCTGCGTAGAAAAATTAGCGGAAACTCACGATTGCGTCCTGCTCGAAGGAGCCGGGGGACTTATGGTTCCCCTGACCCGCAACCTGTTAACCGCCGACTTCGTTGCGGGACAAAGCTGGCCGCTCATCGTCGTTTGTTCGGGACGGCTCGGCAGCATAAACCATACGTTTTTAACCTTGGAAGCCGCACAGCGCCGCAATATTCCGCTTGCCGGAATTATTTACAATGAATATCCGCCGGAAAAACCGGAAATAAGTGAAGATTCGAAAACGGTCATAAAAAACTACCTCAAATCCAATAATATAAACGCGCCGTTTGTCGAAGCGCCGTCAATAGGAAACCTTAACAATCCCCCGACTGCGGATTTCGGGGAAATTTTTCAGCTAATTTAATGTAGCTTAAGCGGCGCACATACACAACCGGGATAGTCTATCAGAAATACCCATAATATAAAAATTGACAATGCTGTTAAAGCCCATTATATTATAAAAAAACAAAAGGTTGCCAATGCGTACAGTATATCTGGAAACAAGTGTTATAAGTTATTTTGCGGGCGAAATCAGCCATGATGTTGTAATTGCCGGGCATCAGGCTTCGACACGGGACTTCTGGAAAAAACTTAATAAAGCCTTTACTCCGGTAATTTCCGCGTTAGTCATACGGGAAATATCTCAAGGATCAAAAAGGAAGGCGGCCTCCAGGGTACAAATAATAGAAGGTTTTAACGTAATTGATATTTCAAATGAAGCAGAAAATCTGGCGGACTTATTAATAACCCGGAAAGGCATTCCGCGAGAATTTCCTGAAGATGCGCTTCATATTGCGCTTGCCGCTGTTGCAAAAGTTGATTTTATTGTTACTTGGAATTTTAAACATATAAATAATCCATTTACCAAAAATAAAGTTAAGGAAATAATAGAAGGCGCCGGATATATTTGCCCGATTTTAACTTCACCTGAAGAATTGCTGGGAGAATTGTCATGAAAGACCCTTTCGTAACTGAAGTTCGAAAATACCGAATGAAACATACAAAAAAATTCAATTCTGATATTCACGCTATCTGTAAAGATTTGCGTAAATATCAAGACCTGCTTTATTCCCTTGCCGACATAGACAAAAATAAAAAATTCGTCAATAGAAGCCATGTCGATCATTAGGTCATATGACTGAAGAAATGTTAAATTTTGACCGGGAACATATCTGGCATCCATATACGTCGATGACCGAACCGCTGCCGGTTTATCCGGTGGAATCGGCTTCCGGCGTCCGCTTGAAACTCTGCGACGGACGCGAACTCATCGACGGTATGTCCTCGTGGTGGGCCGCAGTTCACGGCTACAATCATCCGGCGCTTAACGCCGCAATAAAAACGCAGTTGGAAAAAATGGCGCACGTCATGTTCGGCGGACTTACACATCAGCCGGCCGTCAATCTCTGCCGGAAACTGGTTGAAATCACACCCGAACCTTTACAGAAGGTTTTCCTCGCCGACTCCGGTTCCGTCAGTGTCGAAGTCGCGATAAAAATGGCGCTCCAGTACCAGCAGGCAAAAGGTAAAAAAAATAAAAACCGCCTCCTGACGGTACGTTCTGGATATCACGGCGACACGCTGGGAGCGATGGCTCTCTGCGACCCGGTAACCGGAATGCATTCGCTGTTTACGGAAGCGCTGGCAAAACATTATTTCGTCGAAGCTCCCGCGTGCCGTTTTGGTGACGAATGGAATCCCGCGTATATTTCGGAAATGGCTTCAACTCTGAAAAAACATGCCGATAAAATCGCGGCGGTCATTATCGAACCGGTGGTCCAGGGCGCCGGAGGCATGCGTTTTTATTCACCGCAATACCTGGTCGAACTGCGCAAACTCTGCGATAAACATGAAGTACTGCTGATCTTTGATGAAATCGCCACCGGCTTCGGGCGGAGCGGCAAACTTTTTGCCTGCGAACACGCCGGAATCGTTCCCGATATAATGTGTCTCGGCAAAGCGCTGACCGGGGGATATATGACTTTAGCCGCGACTCTGGCGACCAACGATGTCGCTTATACTATTTCCGGCTCCGATCCCGGTGTTTTCATGCACGGTCCGACTTTCATGGGAAACCCGCTGGCCTGCGCCGTCGCGAACGCGTCGCTGGCATTGCTTGAACAATACGACTGGAAATCAAAAGTAGCGCAAATTGAAAAACAGCTTAAAGCGGAACTTGCCCCCGCCGCCGCGTCTCCACTAGTCAAAGACGTCCGCATACTCGGAGCCATCGGGGTAATCGAAATGAAGAAAGCGGTGAATATGGCGACGATCCAGAAACAGTTCGTTAACGCCGGGATCTGGATAAGGCCGTTCGGCAAACTCGTCTACATCATGCCGCCATATATCATTTCCAGCGAAGACTTGACCCGCCTGACCCAGGCTATGCTTGATACTGTCGCCATAAAGTAATCGGCGTAACTTTTTTTAGACAGGATCAACAAGATTAACAGGATTTTATTTTATCCTGTATATCACGTTAATCCCGTCTTTTCTATAAGACCAAGTTAATCAGCCGTTTGCAGATAGACTATGGAATAAACCCGCAAAGCAGTTTTGGGAACCGTTATCCGATAATACCCATCTTTCCCCTTTACCGTTTTTAAGGCTATTTTCTCCGGATAATCCGGCGACACTATATAAGCGTTCCCGATTGCCGGGAGCTTTATATCAAA
>JBAYCO010000275.1:0-5969 GCA_041668685.1 Victivallaceae bacterium
AATCTTTCGCCATCCAACCTTTAGTCCCGCACGGCTAGGGACAGCCGTGGCTACACCGGGAAACTCTGCATGTTGAGGAAACAGGTGTAGCCGCCCCTGTCTCCAGGGGCGTGGGGAACGTTGTATGAGAGTTAAACTCTGGAATTCCATTAACGTCTCCTGCTCCCCTATGGGGAGTTTTTTCAATGCCGGGTTCTTTGAGCCCGGTTTTTTACTTGTTTTAATAATTTTTAATTCAGAATTAAGCGATGTTGCAGAAATATTTAAGTTCCCAAACACCCAAGAGTAAATACATATAAAAAAGCATTTACGCTTAAAAAAACGATTGCCCGTCCTTTAAATAACCAAACTGCTCCATTACTTCCGCATGACTGTTAATCAATTTCTCTACCTGTTCTTCCGTCAGATGATTTCTCCAGTCTCCGATTTCTCCCTTGCGGAAAAAAGCCTTTGCTTTTTTAGACCTTTCCTTAAAGCCTTTTTCCTTTTCCTGCTTCTGAAGTTTGTCGAAACTGCTTTTCTCTATCGCGTCCCTTATTTCAGTGTCGGTTTTGTCCAGTTTCATAAATTCAACAGCTTTTTTAAATGTATTGAAGGAATCAAGCTTCATATCCTCATAGCGCAAAACGCATACAGGCAAAGGCGCATTTATCCAGCTTCTTACATGTTCACTCCAGGACAGCAGCAACTGTCTGATCTGGTCCGGCAGAGATTTTTTATTACTGGCTATAGAAAATTTTATGTTATTAAGATTTTTTACTGACTGTTCTATTGTACAGCCGTTATGAACCGATGCTGAAACAGCCACATCAAGCGGATTACGAATAAAGTATACTGCTCCGCAAGCTGTTTCAGGGGGAAATATCCACTCTCCATTCAAGTTTTTAGTAAAAGCGTCATGGATTTTATGATAAGACTTTTCTCCTTCGGGTATTTCCGCGGAAATATCCCGGTAAAATTCCGGGCGCATAAGGTCTATTTCATCATTTGTAAGGTCGGAGGACTCTACGTTCAACGATTCGTCGAACATATTTCTGCAGCTTGCTATCGGTGTCGAATAAAGTGAATTTATATCCTCATCTTCTTCCTTTTCCGAAAGAAGATTTGACAGAAATATCCTGAACCAGGTATTTCCGGATTTAGGATATGAGGCAAGCCAGATTATATTATTTCGGCCTGTTGAGTTCTGATTGTCAACTAAAGTATTCATTTACCATTAACATTCCAAATTAGCCGTTATTAATATCCTGTTCTATTCTGTCAATCAATTCCTTGAAATATCCCGCTTTGGGACGTGTTACTTTTTTTACTTCGGCATTTGACAGCAGGTTCATCATTATTGAAAAAAACTCTTTCCGTCGGTTAAGGCCTTTTATAAATTTTCGTCTATACGCATGATGTTCGGCGCTGTTAAATTTTGCTCTGCCTTTCAATGGGTCTGAAATTTTCACAATATCTTCATTATGAGAGTGTAGGACATATATTTTATTAACAGGATAATCGCTTTTCAAGGAGCCGCTGTCTAAGGGCAGATAATATTTCTCTATTTTATTACGGATAGGTACAAGACTGTCAGAAGATTTTTTAAGCATATCAAGTGATTTTTTCCAGAGTTTGATATCCGCGTTTGACGGAATAAGAACCGCTTTCCTGCCCTGCATTTTAACCGCACTTATGTCATCGCAGATTATCGGGTAGCCTCTTTCCGCAAGCCCGGCGGCTGTTGTAGATTTACCGGCTCCCGAAACTCCAAGGAAAACGGCTGCTCCCTTTTCCGTAAGGACAGCGCTGCCGTGCAGAGGTATTATCCCTCTTTGGTAAAGCAATGCTCCCATACAACTGCCGTAAACAAAAGGAATCGTTTCTTCAGGCTCCGTATCGGAATTATGAATAACCGTTATCCGTTTTCCTGATTCAACTGTAAATCTCCCCAGTTTAGGAAGACTGAGTTCAAGAAGACTTTCCGACATATTGCATCTGTAATGCGTTATGTCATTTGCGGGTACAGGATTTCCGGTTATATTTACAGAAATGTCATTCGCGGTAAAATTACCGTTATTTTCCGATTTATATTCCTTTAACCCAAACCCAAATAATTCTTTCTTGATATTTTTTACGGTTCCCATTAAACCTGCTTACCTTCTGATTATAAAAAATAATACGGCACTGTTTTTCACTATCTTTAGTTTTCCAAATCCATAATTTTGCTTGTCAAAATTAAAAGTTTAATCACGATGGAGTGAAAATTACATCGGAATTGTCGTTTTGTCCAGTCCCGAATGGATTTCCTTGGACGAGAGTTCGTGATAAAATGGAAACTCCGCATTTTGAGAAACAAACGTTCCCCCTAAACCAGCATAGCCGGAACCAAATGAATGTGGGACGTGGGTTGTGGGACGTAAACTGTTAACTTTATTTTGATAAAATCGGAAAAGGTGTAGCCGCCCCTGTCCCCAGGGGCGTAGTTGCGGGACGCACGGCTAGGGACAGCCGTGGCTACACCGGGAGATACTTTTATCAAAAGCTCAACTCCTTTAAAATATGAGTTATTGGTTTAACATATAATCACTTATAACGATGCAAAAAACAAGTCTTGCCAGAAAAATGCAAAATATTATGAACAAGGGTCTATGGATAATGTATCGTCAAAACAACGTAGTATAAATATGAGCCGTGTTAAGGGAAAAAATACCAGACCGGAAATGACCATAAGATCGTTATTGCATAAAATGGGATACCGTTTTCGACTTCACAACAAAAAGCTTCCAGGTAATCCTGATATCATACTACCCAAATACAAAACAATAATATTTGTTCATGGTTGTTTTTGGCATCAACATGAAGGATGCCGCAAGGCAACTATTCCCCAAACCAATACTGATTTTTGGAAAATTAAACTTAGCAAAAACGTAAGCAGAGATTCCCAAAATAATGATAAGTTGATCTCACTTGGCTGGAAAGTTGTTATAATATGGGAATGCGAGCTTAAGAATATTGAACCGCTTAAAAACAGAATTAAAAAAATATTAATTCTTTGAATGTTTGCGATCATGACAAACATTACAAAGTGTAATCAAATTGCCGGTAGAATTATCTCCTCCTTTGACATGATGGCTTATGTGGTGAAGTTCTAAATAATTTCTCGGATCTGCCGGATTGACTCTATCATAACTCCAGCCGCATTCACTACACTTAAAATCATCCCGCTCCAATACTGCGCAACGAACCAAGTCAGGAATTTTTCTATCATGTTCAGGCAACTGAGTAAGAGATTCAAGGATATATGCTCCAACAGCAAGGTCAGGTCTTCCCGTCATTTTGGACTGAATAGACCAGCCATACTCAGTTCTAAGCTCTCTAATTCGCCTGGCCCATTCCATAACTCCACCGGAAACATAACGCAGTTCTTCGCCGGTAACCGGATTGCCGACATTTGTTTTTAAAAACTCAAGAATCTTATTCCTTGCTCCAATTTTCTTTTTTCGGATATCATTAGCCACACGCCAGCGCCAAGCGGCTTCTTTGTCCACTTTTTTATCAACAAGAATATATTCTTCCGGTTTCATATTCAAATATACCGATAACTCGGAGACGTTAATCGTATCCTCGGCCATTTCCTTCATGGTCATACCGGTGTAAATCTTCCAGCCGAACTCAACTCTAAGTTCTCTTACTCTTCTGGCATATTCCTGTATGCCGGACACTACCATAAGCTCATCTCCATGTATTATAATACCGGGATATTGTTTAAAATAGTACAAAATTCTATCTCTCGCCGAGGGGGCATCAACTTGGAGAATTAGAGAGCTTCCGAGGTCTCTAAGTTGCCTAAAAGCCGGAATAAGAGCTTTGACTTTTTCTCGCAACTCTCCTGTTTTGAGTTTTGCTTCAAAATCATTAAGCAAATCGACAAGCCTTGCCCGAAGTGTTTCCGGGTTGTTATTTACAGGTCTTCTCGCCAATTTCAAACTCCTTAAGTTTCTCATTCAACCAGTTTTTATAAATATTATACAAATCTTCAACTCTAGTAAAGGAATATTTCCCAGACATAGCCAATACAAGCTCTTCTGCAATCGCTTTTGCCATCACAGGGGGAACTGCGTTACCTATTTGGCGAGCAATTTCTGTTTTTGAACCGTAAAACTTAAAATTATCGTCGAAAGTTTGTATTCTTGCCGCTTCACGATGGGTAATTGGTCTATGCTGGTTGGGATGCAGATAACGACCTTTTTCGGGTTTAAAGAATTCCGTTCTTATGGTTACGGACGGTCTATCCCACCACAGCCTTCCAAATAAATCAGTACCTCCATTTTTTTTCTTTATCCAACAAGAAGGCGTTATATCCGGCCTATTACGATAAAGATCAAAACGATTCCCGCCAGGTGGAACGGCTTTGTAGCGCTCCAAACTCAATGGAGTAGGGTTTCTTCCGAAATGGAGATTTAACGGAGCGGGAACATTCCTGATTTGAGTACCTTGGGGGACCGGCAAATCCCCCATGGCGCTCTGCACATTGTTCCATTTACGAGGTTTGGAGAATGGATAACAATTTTTAATATTCTCCAACTTTTCAGGATCCAAATGGGTCGGACACGGAAGCATTAGAGGCATATTTTTTGATGCAAGGATTATGGTTCGTCGTCTTATTTCAGGAACCCCATAGTTGGCGGAGTTAAGAATATGAGCAATAATATATTTAAAACCGAGTTTTTTTAAAGATTTTTTTATTAGAATAAATTCATCTGAGCTCAATAACTGAGGGACATTTTCCATTACAATAAACTTTGCATCGGCTAATTCGGCTACTCGCAAATAATACACCCATAATTCTCTACGCTTATCTCCTAAACGGTTTTTATTAAGCAGGGAAAAGCCTTGGCAGGGAGGGCCTCCGATTATAACGTCGGCAGATGGAATTAACTCCGGGGAGTTTTCAACTAAATCAATGATATCTCGACACTCAGCATGGATTCCATCAAGATCGAAGTTGAGTCGATAAGTTTTTAATGCGGCGGCGTCATTATCGTTGGCATAAACAATATCGAATGCTCCTGTCTGCATAAAACCAGAGGTTAACCCTCCGCAACCGCAAAATAAATCAATAAGTTTAAATTTTTTAAAAGGCTGAACCATAAAATTTCCAGTATATTTGCTTCATCAAAATCAGATATGTCCTTTTCTTGATATCTTGAAATCAGTTTTACTTTGATCAATAAAACTTTTTATAGAATAGTTGTAAAAGCATAAATTTTCAAACAACTAATTATTTTTATAGAAAAGGTATCTCAAGAAACAGTTTTCTTTTACAAAGTTTTTATAGCGACGGCTTATTAAAAACTTTTTTCATTCGTCTTTCATAAGCTGAGTTTTCTCATTCATAACCGTGGTTTTATCCTCGCCGGTTTTCATTACAGTGGTTTTGGCTTCTACCCCGGAAACCGCAAACTGCGGAACAGTAGCGCTGGTAGTTGATTTTATCGCGATATCCGTATAGAAGGGGTCGAGAGCCCTCGCCACTTCCATCATGCTTTGCGGGCGTTTGGCGGGATCTTTTTCCAGGCAGCGCATTATCAGGCGCGCCATATCATCATCAATATCGTGGCGCAGGCTCCTGATATCCGCCGGTTCGGCGGTAAGCACCAGTGAAAGGGTGGCTTTGAAATCACTGCCTTCAAAAGGCAGACGACCGGCAACAAGCTGGTATAAAGCAGCGCCGAAACTATAGATGTCGGATAATGCCGACGGAGTTTTGCCTTCGCAAAGTTCGGGCGCGAGGAAACTGGGCGTCCCGACAATTACCCCGGTATGGGTCAGATCGAGAGAAGTGGAGCTTTTGGCAATGCCGAAGTCGGTAAGTTTAGGAACCCCAAGCTTAGTTACCATTATATTGCTGGGTTTAATGTCGCGGTGGATGACTCCCGACTGGTGCGCCATAGACAAAGCCCTGGCGACGGCGCCGCAGATTTTCC
>JBAYCO010000276.1:0-5969 GCA_041668685.1 Victivallaceae bacterium
CCGGCCCGGTCTAATCTTAAAAATCAATTGCCATACATGTGGCAATTGCCCGGCTTATGCGGCTGCCCGCCAGGCGTTGCCATTGCCCTCTTGAGGCTGAATTTTCCCGTTTGAGGTTAAGTGCCGGTACTTGGACACGAGCACCTCAAGTACCGGTACTTGAGTGTTTTTTACCCCGGTTTAAGCTCAAAATCAGCCTTGCAGCATTGAAAAATACGCCCTGTCAGACCTCCTCCGGCCACCGTAAACCGCGATCCGGAAAAGCCTTTTCGAAAAACTTCCCACATGTATGTCCAACCCCCTTCAGCACTTTTTTTAACTTGCACGCCTGTTTTTGTAAACATTTATTTACAAGCACTTTAGGATTATTTTAAATATCCAAGTTTAACCACTTTTACCCCTGATTTCAGGTCTTCCGGCGGCCAAGTTGCCAAATCGCATTTTGGCACATGTGCAAAGTTTGCGGCCACGGCTTCCGGGACGCTAAGATTTTGCCTCAAAACCTTAGTACCGGCACTACTTAATCGTGATCCCGTCCGAGATGCCATGTCCGGCAAAATCCGAAAAAGCGGACAGGGTACCCTGTCCGGTTTGGTTTCGTAACTCCTTGAAAATCAAAGCAACTACAAAAAGCGGACAGCAAAACAAACTGTGTCCTAACGCGTTACCCCTTCCGCCGCCCTATAAAAAATAATCGCCAGGGAGGAACCAAAACTTTTTCCCGTTTGAGGTTACGTACCGGTACTTGGACAGGGATGCCTCAAGTACCGGTACTTGAGTGTCTTTTGCCTAGGTTTAAGCTCAAAATCCGACTGCCGACACTAAAAAATAAGCCCTGTCAGGCCCTTCCCGGCCGCCGCAAACCGCAATCCGGCAGAGCCTCTTCGGACAACTTCCCACATG
Organism: Victivallaceae bacterium; assembly: GCA_041668685.1. Lineage (GTDB taxonomy): Bacteria > Verrucomicrobiota > Lentisphaeria > Victivallales > Victivallaceae > JAHOYW01. The sequence continues at coordinate 904 of JBAYCO010000276.1, forward strand.
TATGTCCAACCCCCTTTTGCACTTTTTTCAACTTGCGAGCCAGGTTTTACAACTATTTTACCACAAGCACTTTATGCCGGTTTTAAATGTCCAAATAGACCCGCTTTTTGACCCGATTTCAGGCCTTTCGACGGCCAAGTCACCAAATCGCGTTTTGCCACATGTGCAAAGTTTTTCGCCAGACGCTGAATTTTTCTCGATTTACCCTCAAAACCTTAGTACCGGCACTACTCCCGGATAAAGCTTAATCGCCGCGCCCAAAATATTTTTGCCTGGCGCGCCGTCTGATTTTTGTCCGATGCATGGATTCGTAAATGCCTGACAATCAGCAAATAATATTTTTTTATCACCCGCAAGCAAGTCTCCTTGGTAGCTTTACCGCTTCCGGGTCCCTATAAAGCGTTTTCCGTTCAGAGGAACCGTTCGATTTTCCGGAAAAATCAAGATAAATTGATTATTCCTGCCTCGCTACACAGCCTAATCTATCCACTCCCATTTGACCTGCCGTCGCCGTTTCCTGGCAAGAACCTGATTAACCCGGCGTACGGTTACTCCAATCAGCGCGGCGATCTCGCGGGCACTCATGTTTTGTTTCGCCAGGTTGACGATGAGCTGTTTTCGGCTGTCATCCCGCTCATATTTGCCGGGGATGTATAATGTTCCGGTCGGGAAATGTTCACGTACCTGCTGAAACAGCTCTTCCGGCAGGACATCTTTTGCATTGGCGTAGTTTTTCATAGATACCTCCTGGGGTTGATTATTTGGTGATAGCCTGACAGTCGGGCTAACGCCAGATGGCGCTTGCCCAGATTATCCAAAGCCACATGTGAGGCTTTGGGAGATAGAGCATCATTTTACGCAGCCTTGCGCAATTTTTATTTTGGTTTGGGCAAACGCAACCTTGCGCTTGCCCTGCCGCAATTCCCCCTATTCCTGGCAATCGCCTCTGCGCAAGAAAGGTATTTGATTTCCAAATCTCCACAACCGCACACCGCGCAGACGAACCACGTATCGACGGTTTTGCCGCGTAATTTCAGCTCTTTCCATTGCATTGGCCTGTCGGCTTGGCAGTTTCGGCAGAAAGCCAGCGGTTCATTATTTTTTTTCATGATCGTAAACTCCGATTCAGGTTGATGTTTTCAGCGCCAATATTGTTTCACATAACGGTTCTTTGAATATCTCGACGTTTTTTTAAAAAAATGGCAGTTTTATACCCGATGGGTATAGTAACCCATTTTTGATGCCAATCGCAATCACAGGCAAAAATCCATCGACGTATCTTGTCTTTTTTCCCGATTCTGATTATACGTCATGATGCGCTGTCGGTTCTTCTCAAGATGCTCGCCTTTCAATGCCCTTTCAGGATTGCTGTTCATCCGGTACGGATAAAGCGGACAATGCGGATCAGTGCAGCCGGGGACTAAACCGGGCTGTCCGGCCATGCACTCGTTGACGCAGAACAGCCGGATTGCCTTAACCGGGGTGATGTTTATTTCCACAATGTCGTTTTTCTTCTTTTCCTGATTCCATTTTCTGATTTTGTGTTTCATGGTTTTCACCCGCTTTATTTTTTTGTGAATTTTCTGATTTCTGGCGCACCGGACTTTGCTTTTTGCTCTTGAGGCGCAGGGACGCCTTTTTGCCCCCCTTTATACCACCCCCCTTAAAAGGGGTGGTAAAAGAGGGGGCAAGTACATGCGTCCCGCGAAAAAACAGAAAAATGATGATTTTCAAGTTGCCGCATAATTAATTCCTGGAATTGTAATATTCTTATGTTTAGATAGTTATGTGGTTTTGGCATAATTTTCCGGCTTTCATGAATTTCTCAGATTTTATGTTTTTTGCTTTTCCGGCTCCTGTCAGCGCCAGGGAAAGCACGTTGTATCAATGACTTATGTGCTGGCTGGAAACATCTGGCTCTTGATAATGGTATTACCGTTTAACCTCAAAATCATTTTTTCAGTATTTTTATTTTTTAATGCGCCGCAAAGCCGCCAAAAGCACGTGCCATCAGCAACTTAAGTCCATTATCAGCCCTGCATCCTGATATTCTTGAAAAGCAGGTTATCTTTTTGCCGGGTCCTATACAGGTATTTCAAACGCTTTTTCTGGTTGTTTTCATCCTGCCGGAAAGACGTTGCCAAGGCTCCTCTTTCGATGCCGTTTTGCATTAAAATCCTTGCCTTATCTCGACCGATGTCCAAATCAAATTGAATCCGCACCAGATAATCCGCCACCGGTTCGGCGCTATGCTCCTCCTTCGCCAGGCTGACCGCCATCGCCAGGAGTTCTTCGTTATTGGGTTTACCCTCGAGAAAGTTTGCCGGAGGAACAGCCTCGCTCCAGAAAATGGTTCCGTCATGAGCGTGCCGCATGAATTTCTGGATCGAACCGTTCGGCCATTTGAGCCGTTTTCCACGCTTCGCGGCGGTAAACGCAAACAGCGTCTCATCTTCCGCGTCCGGGCTGATAACCAGGACGGCGCGCGCCCAGTTCGTCAGCTCGGCGGTACCGGAACCGGCGTAGGCCAGACTTAGAGCTGAAGACGTCCCGGCGTCCTTGGGCGGCTTGTTGGCGTGATGGCAGATCAGCAGCCCGACCTGGTTCTGCTCGATAACCGGATTCAGCCAGTTACGCAGGAACTTACTCATCTCGCCCTGATCGGAAACATCGCAGCCGCAGTAAGCAAAGAGCGGATCAATAATAACCATGTCGCGCTGTTCACCCTCGGAATACGAGGCGAGTTTCCGGGCTAAAGCCCGGATGAAAATTTCGCCGGTCAGGCTGGATTCCCGAATATAGTCGATGCTCTTCAATGCCGCTTCCAGTTGCGCCTGATCGGCATTCGGATAGTTTTCCAGATATCCGTTGATCGCACCGGAAAGTTGTTCCGCCACATCGCGGTCATCGTTTTCGGCCTGGATCATAAGGATTTTCAAGGGATGCACCGGCTCAAGCCCCATCATTACTTCGCCCATCGCCCACATCAATGCCGCCTGGGTAAGGAACGAACTTTTGCCGTAACCACTCGGGCCGACCAGCAATAATCCGCCGTTGCGGCAGATGAAGCGGTGTTTTACCAGTTCATTTGGATCTGGACTTTCAATATCATTCTCGCCGATGATCTCACTCGCGGTCTTGGACGGCATGGCGTTATCCGGAGCCACCGGTTTATAGTTTCCCAGGATTTTTGCCAGGAGTATGGACAAATCCACATCACCAGCAGGAGTGGGCGTCCGCTCCGGTTCACGAAGCTTACGCAAGTCATGCCAGTCCTTTCCGGCGCAGCCGTCATGATGGCACTTAAACCCTACCGCGCCATTTGCCTGCTGAATAATTACCGCGCTGCGGTTATTGTGCGCTTCATTGAACGGGCAGACCGGGAATATCCAGCGTCGTCCGTCTTTCCACGACTCCGGGCCTTCGGCTTCCGGACAGTATTGCGCGATCCACGTTCCCAGGTCAAAGCCAGACGGGGTATTCGTGTCAAACCCATCACTTTCTGATGTGGTTACGGGATAAGCCAGGGCATGAAGTTTTTCATGCGAAACCGTCTGGATCGTTTCCGGGCGGGAAATTATCCGCGCCTGCCGATAAACCCGGTCATCAATTTCATCGCCTTTACAGTTCCAGGTACCGGGCAAACGCCAGATGCGGGCCGGATTGTGAACGGAAAGATCGATTTTCACCTGCTTATCGCTCTCTGAATCCAGGGCTTTCAGGCAGTTCCGGATTAATCCCTCATCGGCAGTTGCATCATCAATGCGATACATCAGCTGAGCCCCGTTGCCGGAATCGATCATCACCGGTTCAGGGAAACCGGTTGATGTCAGGCGGTCGTGGATTGCGGCGGCTTTTGCCAAGGCAAGTTTGTGTTCTTTATCTGACGCCGAGATGCCGGATGCTCGTACCGCGTCGCAGTCGATCAAAAGCCAACGGCGGCAGAGGATATCCGTATCCGCCGTGCTCTCATTTTTGCCCGCCTGTTTGATCCGGTTCGCGGCACGGGCCAGCAACGCCGGATTGACCGGGTTCGGCGTAAAATAGATGCCCCTGGCTTCAATTTTTGCCAGATATTTGGGGATTGAGTCGATGTGTTCGTAATCAAAATATCCGGATTCGGTATGCGGGTGCCGTATTCCCGGAACAGTCGCGTCCAGACAGCGGATTTCAAACACATCGCCGGGCTGAAAAAAATATTTCAGCCCGTTGACGATAACTTCGTTATTGTGTTGTTGCATGATTACCTCTTATTTCAATGGGGGTTAATTGGGGAGTCCGACCGGAAAATACCGGCCGGGGTGGATTAGTTAATCTTTTCTGATACGATTCCGCAGCATTCTGACGGATGCCCGGAGCATGGCGTTGGTACGCCTCGGCAGCAGTTCCCCGGCAAGTTCCGGATGGAATTTGCGCCAGTATTCAGCCAGGTCTTCGGCAAGAATCGTACACATCCGGTCTTCGCTTGTCGGTTCCCAGAAATTTTTGGAAGGTTTATAGATGCCATAACTCCGGTCAGTGTGATAATAGTGGAGCTGGTACCTTTGCGCCATGAAAGCCGCGTTCCAACTCTGATTGAAAACCACGCTGGTAACCTGGCGGTTATAAGAGTTGCGGCGAACTACGAACGGAACGCCTTCGCTTTCGACGATTGAAGCATACGGATCGACGATCCCGGACTGGGTGTTTTGATTTTCACACATTGTTTTTCCCTCTGGGTTATTGATTATCATGGTATTGTTTTCGTTTACGGCTCGGTATTAAAGTGTGTTCAGCATCTTTCACGTTCCTTCTGTTGTTAAAGTTTTCCGGGCGAGATTCCGCCCGTCATTCTTTTACTTACGGAAACGCGATGTGATTTCATCGTTAAAAAGGGTGCGGGAAACGTTTTTAAACGAAAATTTCCCGATATCCGGCTGATAAATCCGCTTTTTTGCACCCAAACCGACTAAAAAACGCTGATATCGTGTCCTTTTTTCCAGTCATCGAGCCATTGAGCACGCTGATGAATTTTGTTCAGTTCCTCGGCGTCAAGAAGTTTTGCCACAATCTCATTGGTAGAAAAA
>JBAYCO010000277.1:0-5945 GCA_041668685.1 Victivallaceae bacterium
ATATCTGTTTTACAATTGTTATTTTTTCAGCGCTGACGGCGGTTTTGCTCTTCGCCGGCGGCTGTTACAGTTATCCTTCGGCCCAGGTCGCTACCGAGGGGAATACCTTTTCTCAGCAGGCTAAGGACCGTTACAGCAAGCTTGTGGAAGGGATAAAAGTGTTGAGACTGGTTGACGCCCAGAAAATAGCGGTCAAGAACAACCCCAGTTACACGTCCATTTACCATGCCGTAAACGCGGCGAAAATGCGTTACTACCAGGCGCTCGGCGCTTATTCTCCTACAGTGAACGCGTATTTTATCGGCGGAGCGTCGAGAGACAACTATTCCCATAAGAAAAATACTACCGCGGCAAGTAACGTCAACACTTATTCAGATACCGGTATAGCCGCGACCTGGCTCCTCTTCGACGGTCTTGCAAGAACCATGGGCATTCTGGCCACACGCCATGAATTCAAGGCGCAAAAAGCCGCCCAGGAAGACGCCAGACGTCTGCTGATGAAGGGTGTGGCGTTTGCTTTTTACGATATCCTGCTGGCTATCGAGCGCCAGCGTATTGCGAAATCAAATATGGAATTCCAGTTGAGCAACCTGCGCGACACGCAATTGAAATTCGAAGCCGGAGCGGTTCCATTAAGTGAAGTACTGAACTTTAAAGTCGAGGTAAACGTCGCGACGGTTGACCAGATTGAGGCGGAATATGAATACGAGATTGCTGTTTACGCCCTGGCCCGCCTGATGGGTTATCCTGACGGCACCCTGCCGCCGCAGATAAATTTCCCTACAATAAGCTCGGATACCGACGATAAACTTACCTCTATCGACGTTTATCTGGATACCGCTTTGAACAACCGTCCGGACCTGCGCCAGTTCCGGGAACAGTTACAGTCCGCCAAGTATACCATGTATCAGGCTTTCGGACCTTACTTCCCGACCATTTCGGCTTACGGTACGGTATCTTACGCAACCAACAGAACCCATTATCTTTCCCCGTCCACACACAGTGGTTACAACAATGGCGGGATAGATGGCGGCGTCGAAGCCGAATGGCTGATCTTCAACGGTTTGGCCCGTTTTAACCGCGTCCGTGAAACGGAAGCGCTGGTAGCGCAGGCGAAGTTCAACGTCGCCGATACCTGGCTGACCGTCATCGAAGAAGTGCGTAACGCTTATATTAATTATGTCCTGCGTACCAAGCAGGCGGAAATTTACAAAAAAACACTCGGGCTGGTAACTAAACAGCGAGACCTCGTGGAAGAGGAATACCATGCCGGTAATACTGAACTTGCCCGTCTTTTCCAGGCCCAGAACGTTCTGGTGGACGCAGAAGTCAACCTCGTGAAAGCGCTGGTGGCTATGCGCAAAGCCAAAGTTTCACTTAGGGCCGCTACAAATACTAATACTATCGGGGTTGACTTAAGCGCTGAGGCCAATTAAATTAGATCGTGGTTATTATAATATAATAATCGCTATTCTCAGACGGGAATAGCGATTATTTTTAAGCCCCCAATAAAAAACAGGATTTTTCGCATGAAAGTAAGAGTAAGGTTTGCGCCGTCCCCTACCGGGCAGGTACATATCGGTAATATACGGACAGCTATTTTCAACTGGCTTTTCGCCAGGCATACCGGTGGTGAATTTCTGCTCAGAATCGAAGATACCGATCTTGAACGTTCAACCGCCGAGGCGATAAATACCCTGTTGGAATGCATGGAGTGGCTGGGACTTGACCACGACGGGCAAATACTTTACCAGACCTCGCAGCGTCCGGCGCATGAAGACGCGGCGAAAAAACTGCTGGCTGAAAATAAAGCCTATTACGGCAAAGCCGATGACAACGGACAGGCTCCCGTTCTGTTCAGGATTCCGTTTGAAACCGGAAATATCCCGATGGCAAGAAGCGTCGGAAACGCCGAAGCGGAACTGCATCCGGATGAAAACGTTACTGTCGCTTATTCGGGTCTAAGTTTTTCCGGGGTAAGCAAAAAAGGCAAGCCGACGCCGACAAGCGCCTGTCTCGCCGGGTTCATGGATTTGAAGCTTTTTAACAGTGATAACGAGTTGCTTTTTGATTTGAACGACAAGCTTGCCGCGATAAAGAGCGGTGAAGTTTTCGAATTGCGGAACTGTACGAAAATGACTTTCACCCGGCGGGAAGTATTTTTCCGGGACAAGATCAAGGGCGAACTGTCAAAACCCCTGGACAGCATGAAGGACCTGGTCATTATGCGGGGCGACGGTTCTCCGATTTTTCACCTGGCTAATGTTTGCGACGATATTTTACAGCAGGTTAATTATATTATCCGGGGCGACGATCATGTTGAAAACACTTACCGCCATATCCTGCTTTACCATGCGCTGGGCGCTGAAATACCGGCTTATGCCCATTTGCCGATGATCGTGAATGAAGCAGGAAAACCTTACAGCAAACGGGACGGCGACGCTTTCGTCGGGGATTTCCGGCGAAAAGGGTTCCTGTCCGAAGCGCTGTTCAATTACCTGGCGCTGCTTGGCTGGTCTCCGGGCGACGACCGGGAAAAAATGACCAGAGAGGAAATGACGCAAGCCTTTACCCTGGAAAGGGTCAAGAGTTCTCCCGCCCAGTTCGACTTGAAAAAACTGGCGAACATGAACGGTATGTATATAGCTGAAATGCCTTTTGCCGAGTTCCTCGCTCAAGCCGCGGAATTTGTCGGCGGTTTCGATTGGGGAAGGAACATAGATGAAGATAAACTCGCCAAAGTCGCGGCGTTGATGCAGGTCAGGTTGAAAGACTTTACCCGGACGGAAGACTGGAAATACTTTTTCAGCGACGACCTCGAATACGGCGGGAAACAATTTAACAAGCAGTTGAAAAGTCCGGAAAACCGGGCGGCGCTGAAAGCGTTCGCCGAAAAACTCGCAAATGCCGGCGAACTCACGAAAGAGCTCGTTTTGAACCTGCTTGCCGATACGGAGCGTGAAAACAATCTCGAACCCGGTAAATTATTCGCTCCGGTCAGAATAGCCGTTACCGGGGTTGCCGGCGGCGCCGAACTTGACGAAACTATCCTGCTTATCGGCTCGGCGGCCTGCCGTAAACGGATTGCGTGCGCGTTGGAAGTTTATGAACAAAACAGCCCGGAGTAGAAAATGTTTTTCAGAAACAAAAGCAGATATACAGTTTATACTTATGGTGCGGAGGTACTGAAAACCAGAGCCCGCGAAATAGAGGAAATCACTCCCGAAATCCGCGAAATCGCTGAGGAAATGCTTCGTGCGATGCAGCTTTTTGACGGTATCGGCCTGGCCGGGCCGCAATATGGCGTGAGCAAACGAATCGTTGCGCTGGAGGTACCCGGCAGTGAGCTCGCCGTTTCACCGGGAGAGGCCGCCTTGCTGCCGCGTATGCCGATAGTGGTGATCAATCCGGAAATAACCGCTATGGGCGAAGCGAAGGATATTGAGGCCGAAGCCTGCCTGAGCGTACCCGGTCTCAGCGGCCCGGTTGAACGTTCGCAGTTTATCCAGTTCCGCGCCCGGACGATCAATGGGGAATTGATCGAGTGCGAATGCGGAGGTTTGCTGGCGCGCTGCCTTCAACATGAAATCGATCATCTTGACGGCATATTATTTGTTGACCGCTTGACAGAGGATGATTTCGGCAGTATAGAACCTAAATTGAAGCGGTTGAAGAAAAACGGCAGGAAAAAGGATTTCAAGAAAACAATTTTGGTCTAGCCCATGAATTTTTTTAAAGCCTTAATTGAAACATGTAAAGGGACAGGGGTTTTCATAAAACTGCTCTCGCAGTCTGCGGGCAGGGCATTATGGCACCTGGTCCTGCTGGCTGTAATATCCTCGTTGTTCATACTGCTCTGTTCTTATTCCGGGATGAACGCCGATCTGGATGAAATTTTCGGGCGTCTGGAGGCAAATTTCGGAAATATCATTGTGGACGGCAACGGCGTAAGGCCGCAGAATACGAACCGTCAGAACTCTCTCCTGCTTGCCGATAACAGATTCCGGGTCAACTATATTCCTTCCGTCGAAAAGGACAAACTGCCGGAAATAGATGCCGGAGAAGTCAATATGGGATTCCTCTGGACTCCGGTAATGCTCTGTTCATGGATAAAAACCGGAGACGATAAATTTTTACTGATCCCTTACGCCTATTGTTCCGGTGAACTGCTGCCCGCAGTCAGCAAAGACCGTTCAGCAGTAATACCTTATATCAAAACCAATACCTCATTGAAACATAAACTTTTTTGCCAGTTTTCCGCGCTTAACTGGCAGGCGTTAAGGGATTACTGCAAAAGCACTTATATTTCAGTCAGCTTTCTGGGAAATCTGTTCGGAACCATTTTCCAGGTCCTGTTTTTTGTTACGATGTTTTCATTTATCCTGAATTTGTCGGGTAATTCCGGCAAGCCGGTGCTGAAATACCGGGAGCGTTTCGTTATCGGCGTTTACGCAAGTTTCCCGCCGGTACTGATAGCCTCGTTTTTTCCCGCTTTTGACCTGCCTTTTCTCAGTTTCAACAGCGTTTACGTAATCTGTTTTTCAATATATTTGATAATCGTATTCACCCGCCTTCAGCTCGATTTGAATTTGCAGACGGCCGATAAACTCAAGTAAGCCAAGCCTTTAATTGCAAAATATATTTGTTTTTATTGCAATAAGGCTGTATATTTTATTTTTTATGAAAAATAACTTTAAACTTTTCAAGAGGTTTCAGGTTTTATGGATAATAAAGATTTTTGCAGGATGCAGAACTGGTATCCGGCCTTGTCCGCCAATACTTTTCTGACGTCTTTTATTAAGCTTCAACCGGAAGAAATTGAAGCGCTGGCCGATGGCGCGATCGGCGGCCCGATTGCTTATAACGTGATCAAACGCCTGCGTCAGCCGATGCATTACATCCCCGGTAATTCCTTTGTTTCCGTCGATACCTGCGCCCCGACCGATACCGAACGCTTCAAAGCCAAACACGGCGCGGTGCATTCACCGGAAAGCGCCTGGCGTTTTCTCGCCTTAAGCAAAAAAGTCCGCCAGGCGGCGGCGAAAAAGGAGGTCAGCCATATATGCCTGCGTCCTTTCCGCCGCATGAACCAGACCCGTGAATTCAGACTGTTCATCTATAAAGGCGAACTGGTGGCGATGAGCCAATACTGGCTGATCAGGCATTTTCGCCGCCTTGAAGGGATAAAAGATAAATTATGGAACCATGTTAACGCCTTTTTCAAAAGCATTTCGTGGAACCTGCCGGCTGAAACCTTCGTCATGGACATCTACATTACCTCCAGTAAAAAAATACTGATCATCGACTTGAATCCGTGGGGTGAAGATACTGATCCGCTCCTGCTCGGACGCTGGGACCGCGACTGGGGCCAGAAGGAAGGCCTGATACTGATGCCGCCGCCGACTAAAATATTCGGCGACGTCAATGTGTCCTTTTGATTAAATTCATGGTATAAGAATTTGTTATTGGGACAGGATAAAAAAGTGGTTTTAGTAGCGCCGCGTCTCGATGAGACCGGCGACGTGCAACATTGACAGGCCATATAATGTTGCTCTTTGCCGCTTTCATCGAAAGCCGGCCTACTTGAAAGTTCCGGCTTCTCTACGATTTTTACAGTTGGCTTTTATATCGGCAAGCAAAGCTGCGCAAATAGCGAATTCACGTTGCGCCATCATTTCCGGAATTTTACTGGCGAATATTTCTCTTTGTTGCGACAGGCTGAATTCCGGGCAGTAAAAAGCCAAATATCTGCCGGTCGGAAGATGCACTACCAGGCTGCCATGGGTCATGCGAACATAAAAATGGCCGGTCGTGCCGGTAAATACTCTTTCCAGGGCATGAAAGCCGACAGTTTCCAGTTCAATCATCGATCAACTCCCTGATTGTTTTGATTTTCGTACTTTCAAGCAGCGCGAGGTGCAGCCTTGCACCCGCGAGCCGATTAC
>JBAYCO010000278.1:0-5928 GCA_041668685.1 Victivallaceae bacterium
AAATTGTTTTTCAGGCATATGAAAACGGGGAAATGAAAAAATCCCCAATAAATAGTTAAAAACCAATAGCATAAACAAAATTATAGAGCGAAAGTTTTGACAGAACCAATAAAAATTAATGGAATTTATTAATGAAAACTGGTGAAATAGTCAGCAACCGTGTGCTTCAGGATGAGTATTACGAAGTGAAATTTTACGTGCCGGAAATTTGCCGCAAAACTTGCGCCGGGCAGTTCGTACACGTTAAAATAGCGAATTTGAAAGACCGCATTCTGCGCCGTCCTTTCAGTATTTCAGACGTTTCTGAAGACGGCATCCTGACCGTCGTTTACAAACGTGTGGGGAAGGGGACGGAAACGCTTTCCACGTTGCCTGCCGGAACTGTCTGCGATTTGCTCGGTCCTTTGGGTAATCCTTATTCACTGCCGGAGAATGATGAATTTCCGGTAATCATTGCCGGGGGATACGGTTCGGCCGCAACTTACCTCATCGCTAAAAATTCCCCGGCAAAAGGTATTTTACTGCTCGGCGCACGTTCGAAAAACGACCTGATCCTGATTGATAAATTTACCGCCGCCGGTTTTGACGTCCGTACTTCCACTGATGACGGTTCGCAGGGACATAAAGGCTTTGTTACGGAACTGCTCGACCGGGTAATAGACGAAAACAAAGACAAAAAAATACGTTTTTACGCTTGCGGGCCTACTCCAATGCTGCTGGCGCTGGCAAAAATGTTTCAGGACAGGGGCTGTAATGACGCGGAATTGAGCCTCGATCATTTGATGTGCTGCGGGGTTGGCGCCTGTTTTGCCTGTGTCGTCAAGGTAAAAGCCGATAACGAAGACGGCTGGCGTTATGCCAGAACCTGCAAGGAAGGCCCGGTTTTCAATGCCGGAGTTGTTTACACTGGAGAATAAAAATGGTTGATCTGACTGTTGATTTGGGAAAATTCAAAATAGCGAATCCGGTAATGACGGCTTCCGGGACTTTCGGTTACGGATTTGAATATAAAGATTATTACGATCTGCGTGAACTTGGCGCGGTAGTTGTTAAAGGCATTGCGGTCAAGCCCAGCCACGGCAATCCGACTCCGCGGGTGGCGGAAGTCACCGGCGGCATGCTTAACGCTATTGGTTTGCAGGGGCCGGGAGTCGATAAATTTCTCCACGGCGCTGAATATATGCCGTTTTTACGTCAGAGCGGTGCGACCGTGATAGTCAACATCTGGGGTAAAAGCATTGAGGAATATTGTGAAGTCGCCGCCCGTTTGGAGGCGGAACGCGAGGGTATTGCGGCGCTCGAAGTCAATATTTCATGTCCGAATATCAAAGAAGGCGGCATTGCTTTCGGTACGGATTTGAAACTGGCGCATAAAGTAGTTTCAGAGATACGTAAAATAACAACTTTGCCTTTGATTACCAAACTGAGTCCGAACGTTACTTGCATCGCTGATTTTGCGCGTGCGGTTGTTGACGCCGGTTCCGACATGGTTTCGTTGATAAATACCCTGACTGGGATGGCGATCAATATTGAGACCCGCCGCCCTTATATTGCCAATATTACCGGCGGATTGAGCGGGCCGGCCATTAAACCGGTCGCGGTCCGTATGGTTTACGAAGTCGCTCAGGCAGTGGATGTGCCGATTATCGGCATGGGGGGAATTATGAGCGGCGAAGATGCCGTTGAATTCCTTCTGGCCGGAGCCGATGCGGTAGCGGTGGGAACCGCTATTTTTGTTGACCCCTATACTCCTTTGAGAGTAATAAAAGGCATTCAGGAATACCTCGAAATCCACAACTGCAAAAGCGTCAGTGAAATAGTCGGCGCAATGGAAAAACCGTAAGCTTCCGGATTTTACTGCGTTAATGGTCTTTGTCACGCCCGCGATATTCGCCGGATTTGAGCTCAAAATATCCTTGCCTGTTTTCGATGTTTAAAATTTTTTTAAAATTTCCGTTTTACGTATTGACAAAGTAATGAATATTAAATATAATACAGCAAAGAAAGCAGTAGTATACTGAAGTAAAACATTATTTAATTTAAGGATATTAAGGTATGGGAACAATTTGTCCATATTGCAACATTGAAGTGGATGAGTCCAGAATTGAACTTGAAGATGGTTGCTGTCCGGAATGCGGTTCCGTAATAACGGTTTCTTCGTTGCGCGATGATTCTGACGACCCGGTTTTTGAAGAAGAGGAAGATTATCTCGATGATCTCGATGAAATTGATGATTTCGACGATATTGACGATCTCGATGATCTCGACGATATGGATGATATGGATGATTTTGATGATTTCGATGACGATGACCGCTATTGAGAATAAATAAAATATTTGGCTCCTGGTTTTCAGGAGCTTTTTTTTATTGGAATTATTGTGGCTGTCAGGGAAAGCACTTGTGTTTGATAAACAGGAATTTTAATATGAACAAAATTACGTATCTATTCCCCGGCGGACTTCCCAAGGCTCTTACTATGAGTTATGATGATGGAGTCATTAATGACCGGAGACTGGTTGAAATTTTTAATCGCAACGGTATTAAAGGTACCTTTCATCTCAATGCGTCATACTTGGGAAATTCAGGAAAAATTACTCCCGAAGAATTACTGTCCCTTTATGCCGGTCACGAAGTATCCTGCCATTCGTTTACTCATCCTTTTCTGGAAAGATGTCCGAAGCCGGCAGTCTTGAACGAAGTGCTTGAAGACCGGAAACGGCTTGAAGAACTTGTCGGCTATCCGGTTCGTGGAATGTCGTATCCTATGGGAACTTATAGTACGGAAGTGAAAAACATTCTTAATGCCGCCGGTATTGTTTATTCCAGAACCACCCAAAGTACCCATCGTTTTGTGCTGCCTGACAACTGGCTCGAATGGGCGCCGACCTGTCACCATCGCGAAAATATCCTGGAAAAAGCGGAAGCATTCAAAAACAACAGTTATAGTTTTTCTTTGTTCTATGTTTGGGGCCATGCTTACGAATTTGATCGGGATTCGCCTGAAAACAACTGGGGAATCATAGAAGAATTCTGCGCGCAAATGGCTAATCTGCCTGATGTGTGGTATGCCACTAATATTGCAATCCATGATTATGTGACCGCTCTGAAACGTCTGGAGTTTTCAGTGAATTGCGATATTGTCCATAATCCCAGCGCCGTTTCTTTGTGGATAAGCGTTTCCGGACGAGCTGTTGAAATTACCCCTGGGGAACTTAAACGCTTATAATGAAGAATCCAACCGGCAAAAGTAAACGGAAAACGTGATGCCGGTGAGTCAAGTACGGTTGTTAAGACATTGGATACATATAATAAACTCGGAGATGCCGTCAAAGTAAGTATTTTATGAAGGTTTTATTGCTTTTTTGTAAGATTTCTCTTGAAAATGTTTTCTTTGGCAATAAATTCATTTATCATGAAAGATCATCTGAAAAAAATACGTTTGAACATGCTTTTTATAGTATTGTTCCTGATTTTCATGGGGATATTCAGCTTTTATCGTTCCGTGATTGCGGGTTGGGCGGTAGAACTGCTGGTTGATACTCATGATATTTCGTTTGCCAAGGTTCGCAAAGGTGATGGTGAACCAGGCGCTGCGGCCTTGAAGATAATTACTCTCAAAAAATACAATTCTATCACAAATAAAAACAAAGTTGCCCAAAGTAAAGCCGCAAGTAAAAAAATCAGTGACATATATAAGTACCCGGTTACTGCCAATTTGCCGAAAACCCAGACCCCGTTAATTCTGTTCCGGGAATATTTACCGGAATGGAGCGACCCTGAATTAAGTCTTTTTACGCCGCTCAGGAAATATGACGGCACTGTCTGGCGTAAAGAAAAAACAGAAATAAAAGGCAGCACTGACGGGAAGATACTTCATCTTCTCTGTCGTTTTTATGATAAGGACCTGGATGCCGTGGTTACTGAAAATACTACCGGCAATAAAAACAATCCCTGGAAAGACGACAGTATTGAAGTTTTCCTTATGAAGGACGCCAAAAGCACCTTTTATTGCCAGTACGTTTTGTCGATAACCGGCAAGGGGGATGTACATTACTGCAAAAGCGGTACTCGGCCTAACCAGGGCATCAAGCAGAAGCTGCCGGACGGGTTTGTAAAGCCGCGTTACGTTGCGGATGAATTTGACGGCGGTTTTGAGCTGGGAATTTCAATAGCTTTGAGTAATATCGGTATTAAAAGCTTAAAGCCGGGAGATTCTTTTCTGATACAGATAGTCAGAAATTATCACGGTCAGGGATATAAAAACTCGGTGTTGCTGCACCTTTTTCCTGCTTATATATATGCTGACAAACGAATTCCGGGAAACAATCATGATCGCAGAGCGTTTCAGAAAGCGCTTGTTAAAAATAAATAATCTGATAAATAATTTTGCAATAACGGCGGAATGGCTTTATTGTATATAAATAGTGTAGTGTTATGAAGGATGTAATATGGAAAACGTAATCGAAACTAAAAATCTTACAAAATATTATGGACGTTTTTTCTGGAAAAAACCGGTTCCGGCATTATCCAATTTAACGCTTAGTATTCCGACAGGAGCCGTCTTCGGTTTTCTCGGTCCTAACGGCGCCGGTAAAACCACTACGATAAAACTTCTTATGGACCTGATCAAGCCTTCGGAAGGCGAGTCGCTTATCTTGGGCTACCCTCCGGAAAATGTTGAAATAAAGAAACAGATAGGATTTCTTCCTGACGAACCGGTTTTCAGCTCTTATCTTTCCGCTAACGAATTTCTCAGCATTTGCGCCAAGCTTTTGGGCGTGCCTTCCAGTGAGCGCAAAGCCCGGATTGCGGAAGTGCTCGCGATTGTAAAAATGACCAAACACGCGAAATCCAAACTCGGCGGTTTTTCGCGGGGAATGGTACAGCGTATAGGGATTGCCCAGGCAATTCTCAATCGGCCTAAACTATTGATCCTTGATGAACCGCTGGTGGGGCTCGACCCGCACGGAAGGCAGGAATTGAAAGACATAATCCTGCATCAGAAAGCAAAGGGAACCAGCGTGTTTTTTTGCAGTCATATATTGTCCGATGTGGAGACTATATGTGATCATCTTGGGATACTTAATGAAGGAAATTTATTATGCACCGGGAAAATAGGTGATTTGCTTAAGGATACCGGAGTGAGTATTCATATCAGTCCGGGGCATGATGAAATCGCCCGGGAACTGCTCTCGGAAGCGAGTGAAACGGTAAAGTTGCCTGACGGCGGCTGGAACTTAACTTTTTTAAATAATAAGGAGGTTAAAGAAACTCTTTTGAAGGTTAAGGAAAAAAATAAAAATGCGTTCACGATGATTCCCGCCAAGGAAAATTTGGAGAAATTTTTCTTCAGGACAATTGAGAACGCCAAAACCAATAACTAAGGCAGGGGTTGCATATTGCCCTTGCGGACAGGAGGAAAAAGTGAAAGGTATGAATGAAATCGCGGCAGTAGCCGGAGGAACGTGGCATCGTATATTACGGATGCGTGTCGTTTACATCCTTATCGTTTGCGTACTGGTACTGATCGGAAGCGCATATCGGTATGATGTGTTATCACTTGGTCAACACAAAGCGTTGATGGTTGACGTATCATTGATGCTGAACACGCTTGCGGCGATAATCGTAGCGATCTCAATTACTTTTGAGATTTCCAAGGAATTCAGGGAAGGCGTTGCTACGACCTTGTTGTCGAAATCCCTTGGCCGTACTCAGTACCTTGTTGGGAAACTTATCGGTATTTCTATTGCCGGTCTGGTCATAACCGGTCTTATCGCGGTCGGTTTCGGAATTATCTTCAGTTCCGCTTTCGATACAATTGGCCGGGCGATGGTTATGGGACACCTGCTGGTTATGGCAAGCGTAATCCCGATGGCGGCGCTGGGAATTCTTTTCGCGGTGATTTTCCCGGAATCCCTGGCCGCAAT
>JBAYCO010000279.1:0-5900 GCA_041668685.1 Victivallaceae bacterium
CGGAAAAATATTTCTTTTCCTGCATGAACCCGGACGGCACTCTTCATACGGATGTCTTCAGGAGTGAAAACCAATGGGATCCGCAAGGACGCAAACAGAAATGTTTAAGCGCGGTGACAGATGGTTTGAACGAGCTTACCTGGCTGATCGGCAAACCGAGCAAATTTCTGGCAAAATTATATTCGGCAACCGGGGAGAAAAAATATTTGAAAGGAGCGGTAAAAGCATTTGATTTCTTTCATTGTCTTGACAAAAATGCTTGGAAAAATTATGCGAGTTGCAAGACCATGTGGTCCGCCGCGGAACTTTATCGCCTCACCGGTGAACGCCGTTTTGCGGAAACCGCTATGAAAATAGCTGATTTTTTCTGTGAATCCCAAACTCCGGAAGGGGCTTGGATACACACTTTATGGTATAAGAGCGAACAGGAACAACCGCTCAGCATGACCATGGATATTGTTTTCGAATTCGGATCGGAATTGTCCGATCTGGTATTCGATCTCGAAAGTTAATTTATAGTACAAGGAATTTGTTATTTTGACAGGATAAACAGGATAATACAGGATAAAAAAGTGGTTTTAGTAGCGCCGCGTCTCGATGAGACCGGCGACATGCAACGTCAACAGGTCGTATAACGTTGCTCTTTGCCGCTTTCATCGAAAGCTGGCCTACTTGAAATTTTATTATTATAAAGGAAATAATTATGTTGGATGATCAGAATGCAGCAATGAAAAGAACGATGGATAAACTGCTCGGCGAATTGAGCATTGAGGAAAAAGCGGCGCAATTAATGGTATTGGGCTTAACGGGAACGTTGGTCGAACCGGAACTTCTTGAATTTATCGGGAAATACGGCTTGGGCGGCTTGCGGCTCTCGCCGCATCTGGCGAGGAAATTTGTCAGGTACCTGCCTGAAGGTTCACCGGGGAGCGAAAATGTCGTGCGCAAACCTTCCCTGCACGAAAAAATTTTTGACAACGGCGTCCCTCCGATGCGCATTGCGGCGGCGGAATATGCGGAATTGTTGAACGGCCTACGCAAAAGAGCCTTTGAAAAGCACGGCCTGCCTCTGCATATGGTTGCCGACTATGAATTCGGCGGCGGCGATTTTACCCCGCCGGGAATGCTGTCATTGCCCGCGCCGATGGGCTTCGGCCGCCTCGGCGATACCGAACTGGTACGCCGGACTTCAGCCGCTCTCGGTAAACAGCTTAAAGCCATCGGCATCGACTGGATCCATTCCCCGGTCGTCGACGTCAACGTAAATCCTCATAATCCTGAAATTTATATACGCTCTTACGGCGAAAATGCCGATACCGTTACAAATTGCGCCGGGGCGGCCCTGGAAGGTCTGAAGGCTTCCGGCGTTATCGGCTGCCTGAAGCATTATCCCGGACGCGGCGCCTGCGCGGAAGACGCCCATTTCGGAATTTCCGCAATAACCCTGAGCCGGAAAGAAATGCTGGACATTCACATAAAACCTTACGCCGCATTGGCAAAAGCCGGAATGATCCCGGCGGTCATGCCGGCCCACTCGGTCTATCCGGGGCTGGATGATTCCGGGGAAATCGCTACGGTTTCCGCCCCGATAATTACCGGCGTATTGCGGGAAGAACTGGGCTATGACGGGGTTATCACCACTGATTCGATGACCATGGGCGGTCTGATGGCCAAGTACAGCGTCGGGGAAGCCTGCGTGAAAGCCATTGAAGCGGGCGTTGACCTGCTGCTGCTCAAAGATGAAAACGTTCTGCGTTACGAACTGCTTGAAGCGCTGGTCAAAGCCGTAAAATCCGGCCGTATCAGCGAAGAAAGAATAAATAAATCCCTTGAACGGGTGTGGACCTTGAAATGGAATTACGGCCTTTTTGAAAACGGCGGCATTGTCGATGCGGCGCAAACGGAAAAAACGCTGCTGAAAAAAGAATTCCGGGAAATCGGCCGGGAAGCCGCCCGTAAAGTTATTCATGTCAAACGCGACGATGATAAACTGCTGCCGCTTGATCCCGGCAAAAAAATTCTGCTTATCGACCGGGTTATTTTTTCTCAACTCAGCCGCAACGACAGTTGGAATCATCCGGCGATGTTCTGGGAATTCATGCTGAAATACGCCCCCGGTGTCGCCTATGTGGACTACCAGCCCCACACCCGTGAAAAAGCGGAAGCCGCGGCATCTGAAATTATGGAACAAATCGATTATATCGTCGTAACGGCGCATTTTGACCGCAACGACCACGACCATGCCGATAAAAAGTTCCTGAGCGGCCTGAAAAAATTCGGCAAACCGGTCATTCTGGTTTCGAGCAATCCTTATGAGGAACTGCTTATTCCCGAAGACATCGGAACGGTAATCGTAACTTACGGGCTGATGCGGGAATCGCTCGAAGCCGTAAGCGAATTTTTATTCGGGGGCGC
The DNA here is from genome assembly GCA_041668685.1 of Victivallaceae bacterium. Taxonomy (GTDB): domain Bacteria; phylum Verrucomicrobiota; class Lentisphaeria; order Victivallales; family Victivallaceae; genus JAHOYW01. The sequence continues at coordinate 2,416 of JBAYCO010000279.1, forward strand.
GGAAAAATGACGACTGCGGTAAAAAATCCGGCGATTCGGCTCGAACCGAAACATGCCGCGGCAATCGCGCTTGATTTTGACGGCGTCTGCAAACTTTTCACGGAACACAAGCACCAGATCATGTCTACGCTGCTGTTCCTGCATTTCCCGGAGTTCCAGCAGGTACCGATGGGGGAATACAAAAAAGCGTACGGCTATATAAATTTTCGCTCACAGGATTATGCCGGTAAAGCGCGCTTTATCTGTGTCAACGCGCTTGCCGCTTTTCTGGCATCGGAAAAAGGCTATAAATGCAGGCTTGCCGCCCTTGACCGGGCGATAAAAAAACTGAACGCGGACGGAATCAAAGTAAACGCCGCTTCCCTGAAGCCGTTTGACGCCGAAGATGAAATAAAACGGGTATTGGCCTGGAGCGCCGAAGTTGACCGGAAAGTATCACGGCTTACCGGTATCGGCCTTACGCCCGGAATAAAAGAATACCTGCTTGACGCTTTTGTTGACAGTACCGATTTTTATCTGGTTTCGACCGCTACCGAGGATTCGATACGCGGTTCGATGGAGCGGGAAGGTATTTTCTTTATCAGGCGGTATTTCGGGCAGGAAACCGCCGGCAAGGCGGAAGCGCTTTCCATTCTGGTTAATGCCGGCTACAAAAATGTTTTCATGTTCGGGGACAGTGTTGAAGATCAACGCGCGTCGGAAGCGGCGAAGAAAAACACGCCGCCGGGTACTGAACTGGTTTTCGTTCCCGTAATTCCGGAAAAAGAGGAATTTTCCTTTGAAAAAGGAGCCGCAATAATCAATGACGTAATGACAGGCAATACAGATAAAGCTTTTCAAACGGCTCTTCAGCTAGAAAAGCTGTTTGCCGGTAATGAAGCAGGCAGTAGCTGGAATACTTTTTGAGAAGGAATCATTCTGAAAAAAAGCCGGTCTGACGACCGGCGCTCCCGGCATTGGCATTTCCGGTATTTACATTCGATGTTCATTTAATTTCTTTAGCCAATGCTACCCTGAAACCGACGGTATTGTAAGTGTCTTCCGGCAGGCAGGAATGACGGTTGGATACTTTGCAGTATTCGCTGTTGTAATACCAGTCGCCGCCGCGAATGACTTTGTTTTGTCCGACAGTGTTTCCTTTGGGATTTTCGGTATTGTAGGGCAGGTAATTGCCGTACCAGTCATAGCAGATCTCCCAGACGTTGCCGCTCATATCGAACAGCCCGAGTTCGTTGGCCGATTTCAGGCCGACTTCATGCGGGCGTTTGGCGCCGGGTTTGTTGCCGTACCAGGCGACAAGGTCGATGATATTTGAACCGCTGTAGCGGTTGTTGCCGCTTTTATTGCCGCCGCGCGCGGCGAATTCCCATTCCGCTTCGGTAGGCAGCCGGTAAACGTAATCTTTCGGCAGCCGTCCGCGCCGTCTTTCGCGGTCGGTCAGCCACTGGCAGAAAGCGTCAGCGTTATGCCAGCTTATCCAGCATATGGGGAAATTGTTGCCGGTCGGAATGGATGAATCGAAACGGAAATGCCGGAGATAATTATCATCGGCCTGTTTGCTGCCGTTGTAGCCGCTGGAAGCTATGAATTCGAGGAATTCGCCGTTGGTTACTTCGTATTTGCTCAACCAGTAGCCGGTTTTCAAACTCACCAGGCGGCGCGGCCTTTCGTCCGGATGTCCTTTGTCCGACCCCATATAGAATTTACCGGGTTCGATATAAACGAAATCCATTTTAAGTTCCGGCAGCGTCCAGTTGTTTCCTTTGATTGGACCCTGCGAAAGAACCGCTATATAATTATTCACCTTGTCTTTCAGCTCCTTGAACTTGTCTTTTTCTTTTCTGGACAAATATTGGGAATAGGATGATTTTTCAAAAAAGTTGATCATATTGAGGCCGTCGCTGCAATATTTATAGGCGAGGTCGTTTCGGTCTTTGAGGGAACGGCTTCTGGAATATATATTCAGGGCGGCTTCGTAAACCCGTTCGCCTTCACTGCGGGCGAGTTCATATTTGATCTTGCGTTTGTTCAGGATATCTATTTTTTTATTCAAATGGTTCTGTTTTCCGGCCTTGTCGAGGGTCAGGATGGCGGCGAGGTCAAAAATCTTGGCGTTGATCTCGCCGGGATTGAACATGGATACTTCGGCGGTTTGCAGGATTATCCCGGTCTCGACGTCAAAACACTGCGTGGCGATAGTGATTTCAGCTCCCAACTGAATAAGCGAACCGGTGAGAAGCAGTTCCGCCCCGACGAGTTTACCGAATTTCTTGGCGTTCTTATGGTCGATCAGGTCGCTGGTCTGGAAACGCAATTCGTTCAGGGCTTTTTTTACCTGTGAGCGGGTCAGGAGCCTGAATTTCCCGGCGAGCGCCTGTTCAAGCTTTATCGCGATGGCCTTGCCGCTGACTTTGGGTTCCACTGAATTGTCAACGGTGAAATCAACCACCGCGACCCAGGGGCGGCGTTTTGCCAGGGCTTCATAGACTTTTTTCTCGACAGTTGCGACTTCTTTATTTTCCTTGTCGTTACTGCACAAAGTATAAGCCATATCTATTATCGCCACCGCCTTTTTGACGCTGTTTTCGTCTTTGCACAGGCGTTCCGCCTGGCGCAGGCAGTTTTCGAGTCTCCGGCGCTGTTCGGCTTCCGTATATTTATATTCCGGCGCCGCCGGTCTTTCCGGCCTGATTTTGGCGTCGCTGGATTTTTCGCCGAAAAGCCGGTAAGTGATCTTATTATTTTTGCCGAGGTAAAAGAATATTTCTTCAACCAGTATCAGCAAGGTCAGAAGAAGTATTGCCGCGGCGGCGGTGCGCCACAGGAGAAAAGTAAAGGAATATTTTTTAGGTTTATGTATTTTTACCGGTTTTTCGCCGCGTTCGACCCGGTTCAGGTCTTCGATGAGTTCGGCCGGGGTCTGTTGCCGGTCCTGTGGATTTTTCGCAAGCATCCGGTCGATCAGGAGCGAAAGGTTTTTCGGACATTTTTCATTCAGGCTATGGACGCTTGGGGGAATGTCGTTCAGGTGCTGCATGGCGTAACCGGAAACGGCGGGGCCGGGAAACGGCGTTACGCCCGTAAGCATTTGATAAGCGGTGCAGCCGAGGGAATACAAGTCGGAACGGTGATCGATCTTGTCTTTGCCGGAATGCTGTTCCGGGCTCATATACGGCGGTGTGCCGATAAACTGTCCGGTCGTCGAGAGAATTGAAAAGAGCGAATTGCAGTCTTTGGACAGGCCGAAATCCAGCAGTTTGGCATTGCCGTCGGCGTCCAGCATGATATTCTGCGGCTTTATATCCCGGTGCAGCAGCCCGATGTCCATTGCCGCCTGCAGCACTCCGGCGATCTGGCGCATTATCCTGATGGTTTCGGCGGCGGAGAATATTTTGGGCGGGGATTTGACGTCGGATTTATCGAAGCGGGAGCGTCCGCTCATGGTTTCCGCCAGGGTTTTACCCTCGACGTATTCCATTACGATA
>JBAYCO010000280.1:0-5894 GCA_041668685.1 Victivallaceae bacterium
CTTGCCGCCGCTTACGGGCTGGCTAATTTCCGCAGGATAAAATTCAAATCTTTGTACTGGCGCCGGGTTTGCAGGAGCTGCCTGTTCACTTTTCCACTGTTCACCCACATATTTTTGTGTGACCTGGCAATGGTGAAATACCATAATTATATTAACGGTTTCAAGTTAGGCCGTCAACTGGGGCTATTATCAATACCGTTCAATATCAAATATCTGGATTATAAACACCCGGCGTTTTTCCATGAGATAAGAAATATAATTCCGCCCCGTTGTTCTATCGTGGCGCAAAATAACCTTTGCTGTTTTTTTATAAGGACAAATCCCGTTTACGGTCTGCCCGGTCCCGATAATATGGATTTTTACATTTTTGATGCGGATTCGTATGACGGTTTCGATAACCTCAAGTTGCTGAAAGCCCGTCTGGACGGGTTGGAACGCAACCCCTTGTATGTCTGCATTGTGGCGAAAAACGGCTATTTCGTGTTTTGCCGCAAAGCCCTCCTCAAAAGAAAATGAAAAACGCTGAATAGTGGTTGGCGCGTGATCTGATCAGAGAATTTTATTTGAAACGCATTGGTATTTTCAGGTTTATGGTGTATCTTATGGCGTGAGCGGCAAAGTGTGCAACCGATTTGATCATCGGGTCTCTTCGGTTAAACCGTACATTTTTGTTTGGGATAATATCGCTCGGTAAAAAATTGCTGAAGCAATAAAGGTTGAACCATTTTCGTGACAGTCATGGCGAAGGTTATTAGCTTTCGTTTTCTTTCCGGCAAATCTCAGACCGTAAATCCGAATATGTTTTCCTGCTTGAATTATGCGGCAATACCGCAAAAGGAAATCCACAAATGAAACTATATGTGGGAAATTTATCGTTTTCGACCACCGAAACCGCACTCAGTGATGCGTTCTCCGCATTTGGAACCGTTGATTCCGTCAGCATTATTAACGACCGGGATACCGGCCGTTCCAAAGGCTTCGGTTTCGTCGAGATGAACAATGAACAGGAAGCTAAGGCTGCAATCGCCGGGCTTGACGGCAAACAACTTGACAACCGCGATTTGAGAGTCAACGAGGCGCGCCCCAAGGAAGATCGCCCGGCTCGCGGCGGATTCGGCGGCAACCGCGGCGGCAACCGCGGCGGCTATCGTCGATAAGTCTTTTTCCCTGATTGCAACAGCACGGAGGCGGTGACGTTTCCGTGCTGTTTTGTATCTGCGCCCGGCTTGCCGGAGTGGTATTGTACCGACGTCCTGTCAGTTCCGATTAGCACTAAAAATGATTTTTTTAAATCTTCTTGAGAATTTTACTTGTTATAAGAGTTTTTGAGTCTACTTTTATAAAGGCGTGTACTACTAAACTAATATAATTATAAGGTTTTTTCTTCAAGGCATGAACTATCGCATAGAAATATCTCCGTTAAGAAAATGGCGCGATTCCCGCGGAAGCGGCGTAAAGCAGCAGATCAACGACTTTTTAAACTTGACGACGGCGGCGGTCTGGACGCGGGACGTATATACTGTTTCCGCTGATATTTCCGACAAAGAGGCCGTAGCCGTGGCGGAAGCCCTGGCCAATCCGGTTTTGCAGCAGGGGGTGGTCGGTGAAACCATGCCGGAAGGCAACTGTTCGTTTCTGGTTTCGGTCGGCTTCAAGCCCGGTGTTACCGACAATGTCGGGCGTTCCGCCAAGGAAGCCGTCAGCGATATTATCGGGCGCACCCTGCGGGATGACGAAAAAATTTACAGTTCGGTCGAATATATGCTTTACGGGGATGACCTTAACGCTGAAAAGGTCGAGCATATTGCGAAAGACCTGCTGGCGAACGAACTGATCGAATCCATTCGAATTTTTACCGGAGCTGACCTGAGAAACGGTATTCCGCTGAATCTTCCGGTGGTGAAATCCGGCGGAACGGTCAAGGTTGAAACTTACAACCTGGAAGTAAGCGACGCGGAGTTGATTGAAATCAGCCGCAAGGGGATTTTGGCGCTGAACCTGGCTGAAATGAAGGCTGTCCAGAATTATTTCCGCAATGCCGAAGGGCGCGAAAAATATGGTCTGACCGCCAACCCGACCGATGTCGAACTTGAAGTGCTGGCCCAGACCTGGTCCGAACACTGTAAACACAAAATTTTCGCGGCTGAAATTGATTATACCGATAAAGAAACCGGCAAATCCGAAAAAATAGTTTCCTGTTACAAGAGCTACATCATGAAAAGCACCAAGGAGATAGCCCAGGAAGTCAACTGGCTGGTTTCCGTTTTTCATGACAACGCCGGAGTTATTGCTTTTAATGACAAACTTGACCTGGTTTACAAGGTGGAGACCCACAACAGTCCGTCCGCGCTCGATCCTTTCGGCGGCGCGATGACCGGGATTGTCGGCGTCAACCGGGACCCGCTGGGGACGGGGCAGGGGGCTGATCTCCTGATAAACGTCTGGGGGTATTGTTTGGGGTCGCCGTTCACCGCTCCAGAAGATGTTCCCGAAGGCCTGCTGCATCCCCGCCGTTTGCGCGACGGTATCCACAAAGGGGTTATTGACGGCGGCAACCAGAGCGGAATACCTTACGGGCTGGGCTGGGAATATTTTGATGAACGTTATTTGGGAAAACCGTTGGTTTACTGCGGTACGGTCGGTACTTTGCCGAAGGAGATAAACGGCGTCAAAGGCGCCGGGAAATCCATTAAGCCGGGAGATATAATCGTCATGACCGGCGGCAGGATCGGCAAGGACGGTATTCACGGCGCGACTTTCTCTTCCGAAGAACTGCATCAGGACAGCCCCACTCAGGCCGTACAGATCGGCGATCCGATCATGCAGAAAAAAATGAGTGATTTTATTTACGAGGCTCGCGGCCGCGGTCTTTACCGCTTTATTACCGACAACGGCGCCGGCGGACTTTCCTCAAGCGTCGGGGAAATGGCCGAACTTTGCGGCGGCTGCCGGATGGACCTGGCCAAAGCGCCCCTTAAGTACGCCGGTATGCAGCCGTGGGAAATTCTGGTTTCCGAAGCGCAGGAAAGAATGAGTTTCGCGGTCCAGCCTGAAAATCTCGACGAATTCATCGCGCTTGCCAAGTCCCGTGACGTGGAAGCGACGGTAATGGGTGAGTTTACCGATGACGGCAAATTCCATATAATGTATGATGATGAAACCGTGGCGCTGCTGGATATTGAATTTATGCACGACGGCCTGCCGCGTATGCAACTCAAGGCTGAGTGGAAAAAACCGGAATTTCCCGAACCGGATATCGGCGGACGTGATTGTTTCGCCGATCTCGAAGCCATGATGGGACGTTTGAATATTTGTTCTGACGAATACAAAGCCCGGCAATACGACCATGAAGTTAAGGGCTTGAGCGTTATCAAACCGATGGTCGGCAAATGCCGCGATATTTTCAGCGACGCCACCGTTACCATGATCGAACAACTCAGCACGGAAGGCGTTATTTTGTCCGAAGGCATCCTGCCGCGTTACAGCGATATCGATACTTATCATATGATGGCTTCGATCATCGACCTGGCGATTCGCCGGATTATCGCGGTGGGCGGGAATATGGATATGATCGCCGGACTGGACAACTTTTGCTGGCCTGACCCGGTGCAGAGCGAAAGAACTCCTGACGGCGTTTATAAACTGGGACAGCTGGTCAGGGCCAACCAGGCGCTTTACGAATATACGAAAGCCTTTAAAGTTCCCTGTATTTCCGGCAAGGACAGTATGAAAAACGATAGTACGCGCGGCGGCAAAAAAATCTCTATCCCGCCGACCGTCCTGTTCAGCGCCGTTTCCAGAATGGCGGACATCAGCAAAGCCGTAACCCTTGACGCGAAATTCGCGGGCGACCTGGTCTATGTAATCGGCAATACCGCCGACGAACTCGGCGGCGGCGAATATTACGCCATGCTTGACGCGGTTGGCAATAACGTACCGAAAGTTGATGCTGAATACGCTAAAAAAGTTTACGCGGCGGTTTCAGCTGTTACCGGTGCGGAATTGGCCGGTTCTCTGCATACCCCGGCCCTGGGAGGCCTTGGAGTCGCTTTTGCTAAAACGGCTTTGGGCGGCAGGCTTGGAATGGAAATAGACCTTGACAAAGTGCCGTGCGCTTCTTCTTGCAGTGCGGCGCAGATACTTTATTCGGAATCGAACAGCCGTTTCGTTATGACGATAGCGCCCGGCAAAGCCGCGCAGGCGGAAAGACTCCTCAGCGGCATACCTTTTGCTGTAGTGGGCAGAGTGACGTCGGAACCGGCGCTTAAATTCAGCGGCCGCGGATTTGAAACTGCGGAAATATCGCTTGAAAAACTTCTCAACGCTTATAAAAGAACCCTTGACCATATTTAAAAATGCTATTTTGACAGGATGAGAGTATTGAACTGAAAAAGTACTTTTAAGTAGTGCCGGGAGCAGCCTTGCTCCGGCATAAGGAGCCTTAAAGGCGGATATAAACGTTATCGGTCACGGTGCGAGGCCGCACTCGTGACTACTGAAAATTCCCGGCAAAGCCGGTTAAGTTCAAAAGAGATTATTGCGTTATGGATGAAAAAGGCAGAAAAAAAAGTTCGATAAAGAGAGCTAAAAGAAAACGGCATTCCAAAACGGAAAACAATCCGATGACTACTTCGCAGGTTTATATGCGCAATATTGTCGATTTTGCCCTGCTTTCGCCCGACGAGGAAGTCCAACTGGCGGAAGCTATCCATTCCGGCGACCAGAAAGCCCATGACGACGCCAAAGCGAAAATCGTGCGCGCTAATTTGCGCCTGGTGGTCAAGATTGCCAATGAATTCCTGAACCGGGGACTGTCGAAGCATGACCTGATTTCGGAAGGCAATATCGGCCTTATGACCGCTTCCGAAAAGTTCGACCCCAGCAAAGGAGCAAAATTCAGCACTTACAGCACCTGGTGGATAAAACAGGCGATGCGGCGCGCTATCGCCGAACAGAGCCGGACGATCAGGGTGCCGGTTCAGTCGGTAGGAAAAATAAATAAAATAAAACGCGCCCAGCGCGATATGAAAATCGAGCTCGGCAGAATGCCGACGACCAAAGAAATTGCCGAACGTCTTAATTTAAGTCAGCGAACGGTTCGAGAACTGCGGCATGCGAGTTTGAACACCGCTTCCCTTAATGAGCCGATTGTTGACGGTGAAGCCGGGGAAATGCAGGATTTTATTTCCGACCGTCCGGAACTCTCTCCCGATAATGTACTCGGCGATGTTGAATCCATGAAACATCTTTATGTTCTGGTGGAAAAACTCGCCGAGCGCGAAAAACAGGTGCTCAAAATGCGTTTCGGGCTTGACGGTAATCCGGTAATGACGCTTGAAGACGTCGGCGTCGCAGTCGGCTGTACGCGTGAACGCGTACGCCAGATACAGAACAAAGCGATCAAAAAACTGCAGGGTATGCACGGGGAAGTTGCGCATCTGCGCGGCCGCGATCGCGATACCGGATACGGCAGTGATTATAATGATAATAACGATTGATCCCGTTGCGCATGAATAATATTTATCCCGCAAACAGTATAATACTGGCGCCGTTGTCCGGTTATACCGATTTGCCTTACCGGAATTCGGCCCGGCGTTTCGGATGCGGATTCTGCTTTACCGAAATGATCGATGCCGGTTCGCTGGCCTACGGCAACTCCAAAACGACTCGTCTTGTTGACCGCGGCCCCGGCGAAGAATGGCTGGGGGTGCAGTTGGTCGGTTCCGATCACGGCAGAATCAAACTGGCGGTTGAGATATTGAATGAACATGATTTTGATGTATTGGATTTCAATCTGGGCTGTCCGTTCCGAAAGTGGCTAAAAAAGGAGCCGGCGCCGTTCTCGGACAGAATATTGATGAGGCGCTCAGGTGTTTTGATATAATTAAAAAAAA
>JBAYCO010000281.1:0-5868 GCA_041668685.1 Victivallaceae bacterium
ACAACAATAATATTGGGAGCATGTATGAAAACGCAGAATAAAACCATTGAACCAGCCATTTGCTGGCGACAGAACGACAAACCGGAAATCAGCGCTGAAAGTTTTTCTCCGGGTGAACAGCTCACGGTGATCGCCTGGCTTGAAAGTCAGGGAAATTGTGCGGAAAAAATGCAGGCGGCAGTTTCCAAATGGAAAGTGAATGAAGCTATGGAAGCATTCGACGCTTATGACGCTGGCAATACCGACGGACTGGATGTCGGAGGTTTCCTTGGGGCCGTATTTGATGGCAGGTATGTTTATTTTTCTCCTCAGCATAATACGAAAGGACGCTGCGGCAATGTTTTGCGTTACGACACCCACAGCGGTTTTCATGATCCCGCCGGTTGGCAGGCTTATGACGCCGACGGCACGGACGGGCTTTCAACCAAAGGTTTTTACGGCGGCGTCTTTGACGGCAGATACGTATATTTTACGCCCAGAAATGACGGGAAAGAATACCATACGCGGGTTTTAAGGTACGATACGCAGGGCGATTTTAAGAGTTGCGGCAGTTGGCAGGCATATGCAACCGGACTGGGAACAACATATCAGGGCGCGGGCTTTGACGGCAGATACGTTTATTTTGCGCCGGGAACCGCCAATAAAACCGGGCAAAGCGGAACGATGCTGCGTTATGATACGAAAGCAGCTTTCAAGGATATTAAAAGCTACGAAACCTGTGATATCAAAAAGTTTTTCCCCGGTAAAACGGTCAAGGATTTTGACGGAGTGGCATTTGCCGGTAAATACGTTTATTTCGTCCCGCTGAAATTCAATACCGTGGTACGCTATAATACTGAAGAGAACTTCAATGACGCCGATGCCTGGCAGGCTTTCGATGCCGCGGGACTGGGAATGAAATATTGCGTGGGCTCGACTTTCGACGGGCAGTATCTCTATTTTGTGCCTTATGACAACAATGCTGTGGTGCGTTATGATATAAACAGGGATTTCGAAAATGCGGCAAGCTGGGAATCGTTTGATGTCGGGAAAATTTCCGATAACAAAGCATTCGGTTATGATGGCGCGTTTTTCGATGGTAAATTTATATATTTCATTCCGTTTTTCTATACGGATAAAAACAAAAAAATGAACTTCCACGGCCAAATAATACGCTGCGATACGACAAAACCGTTTGGTGCCGCTTCAAGTTGGGAAACTAAAGATATTTCCAATGTGGCCGGATTAAAAACAGTGGGCTATAATGCCGGGATATTTGACGGACGCTATTTTTATTGTGCGCCCTGGCATGACGGCGAAGCCTATCATAGTGCAGGGAAAATCGTCGGGCACGGACGGGTATTGCGTTACGATTCAACCGGCAATAACTCCTCGTTTGTCCTTAAATACAGCGATTACGGGCATAACGGGGGGCTTTCCGGGGCGCTTCCGGGACCTTCATTCATCATAAATACCGATAAGGGTAGTTACTCCGTTTCAGCTAATCAGGCGCTTCCAGCCGGAAAACATCAGCTTACGGGCGTTTATGACGGCAAGAGCATCAGGCTGTATATTGACGGCAAACTAATTAATGAAGCCCCGGCACGGGGTAAAATCTGCGAAAACGCTGCGCCGGTTGTTGTCGGTAATATTTCAGGCGGCAACACTGCGTTTGAAGGCATTATTGAAAAGGTCGAAATATTCTATAGGGCATTAAGCTTAGAACAGATTAAAAAGCAATTATAAAACAAGTGACTGAACCCTAATTATTTACGACTACACTATATTCAGTTTTAACAGTTTAGCTCCGAGATACGCGGATTGATGATAATCGACAACTGCGCCACGCAAACTTTCCGGCTGTACTTTAATGCCTTCGATTCTTGAAGAGCAGAAATTTGTCCCATTCAACTGTGCAAATGAAAATTGCGCTTCGCGCAGATCACAATTGTTAAAAGTTACCTCGCAGAGATTCGCCCCCTGGAAGTCAGCTTCGCGTAGATTGCAGTCGTTGAAGAACGTCTTCCGGAATGTCGTCTCCCGAAAATCGGCAAATTGACAATTCGATCCGATAAATAGAATATTCGTGCCGGAACAAGCTTCAAAGGACATGCCCAGAAGTTTTGACATTTTGAACTCTGCCTGTTCAAATCTGGAACGCTTGAAATTCGCATTGGGCATTGAACAGTTGTCAAAGCGGTTGTTTTTAAACCAGGCGTTTAAGATGCGCACATTGTCAAGCGTGCATTTCGCAAAGAGGTTCTGGAAAAGCTCCATTCCCTCCACCTGTATGTCAGGTGAAAAAGAGCATTTCAAAAACGCCTTTCTTTCTATCAGGCAGTCATCCATAACCAAACCTTCCGGGATATCGGTAATTTCATCCAGATATTTCGTCGGCAAAGAAATTTTTTTTATATCGTTTGGAAGATTCATTCCGGAAATCCTTCTTGTTTGGGTCAATTGAGCATAATTTACGGACGCCATTCGACAATACCTGCGACCGGATGCGAACTGCGCCATGTGCTGAACTCATCCCAGGAGCGAACGCCGTCGCGGATTACGGCCTGATAATATTCAATGCCCATGATATTCTCTGATTCCGGCGTCTTATTTTTGAGTTCCAGTATTGCGCGTTTTATTTCAGGGGTCAATACAGCCATAATGCGTTTTGCGACATCTTCGAAAAATCCATCATAAGTAGAACCCTTCAGGATATGGATCATATCTATTTTCCACTCCATATCTTCCGAATCGCGATACCAGACGTGCCATTCAATACAATGTTCGTCGGTATCAGTCAAATTGCGAAATTCAATCCTTCGTACCGCAGGGTTATCCGCAAAAATTGCCATGGCCCTGAAACTCTCGGCAATCTTCAATTCAGATGTATAAATATGGAAATCGATATCCCGCTTGTTCATAAGAAGGCCTGTTTCCAGTGAGCCAACGAGATTGATTTCAGCGCCAATGGATTTCCATATATCAACGACTCCGCTTTCCTCAATTACCTTTCTTGCTTTTGCCTGAATTTTTTCCGCCTGCTTTTCAATATCAGCCATAACTTCCCTTTTTTCATATATCTCAGTTCCCATACTGGTATAAAACTATACAGGGGATTTTAAGAAAAACCATGTTGGAAACATGCTATTTTCCCATTTCAATCGATAAAATTTTACTATCCGGCAGTATTTTTCCAACCCGATTCTGCAAAGTTTTGCAAAGTTTTAAATATTTTCTTACAAAAGCTTGCAAAACTTTGCAAAACATGTATATTGATTATTAATGAATTCAGGTTTTTTATCTTTGATTTATGTAACAGGTTCGCAGGCAATGTCTAAAAACAAAAGAAAACTTTTATCAGCGGAACGCGAAAGGCTTATTCTGAAAGCCCTGAGTAACGGAGTAGGTTCCCTTGCCGACCTCAGCATACAGTTGGATGTTTCCGAAGCCACTGTGCGCCGCGATCTCCAGAGCCTTGAAGAACAGGGCAAAGCGAGGCGCGTTCACGGCGGAGCCGTAAGGGTGCATTTCCCGCGTACAGAACCCATCTTCACCAAGAAAGCCACTTTTCATGCGGAAGAGAAAAACCATATCGCGGATTTGGCGCTTGAATTCATTGAAGACGACGACTCCATATTTCTCGACGGCGGCAGTACCGTTTTGGCGCTTGCCAGGAAGCTGGACCAGAAAAAGAACCTTACTATCGTTACCAATTCAATGATGGCGGCGGCGGAACTCATGGAAAGCCCGCATCGGTTGATTCTGCTCGGCGGAGAATTCCGCGCTATCAGCCGTACGCTCGTCGGTCCATTGACCGCACAGATAGTGAATTCCCTTAATATAAATAAAGCGTTCATGGGAACAATCGGTTTTACCGTGGAAGACGGCATTTCAACCACCGACCCCAATGAGGCGTATACAAAAGAATTGATTATGCGTCGCGCCGCCAAAGTCATTGTACTCGCCGACAGCAGCAAAATTGGCGTACCGTCTTTTGCAACCAGCGGCAGGACTGAGGATATTGACGTTTTGATTTCCGATGGCGGCATATCGGAAGAAATAGTAGAAGAATTAACGGAAAAAGGAATAGAAGTTAAGTTTTAAGTGTTAAGGAAACTCTAAAACCCGCATTTTAATGTGTGTACTACATTAAATTTCCTTAACCCTTAAAACTTAAACCTTAACACTAAATTAAAGGATTTTTTAAAATGGGCAACTATTACAGTGATCTTGGTCCCGATTTCAAAAAACGGACTATTAAACTGGAAAACATTCCAGCTTACCAGTACAATAAGGATATCGCCGACGAACTGAAGGCGAAAAACGTGAACAAAGAAGAACTTATGGAACTGTACGAGTCGATGCTCGTTATCCGTGAGTTCGAGGAAATGATCCTGAAATGCCGTACCGGCGCTTATGAGATCATCAGCGATTACGAATATCGCGGCCCGACCCATTTGTCCATCGGGCAGGAAGCCACCGCGGCCGGGGCTTGTTCCGTTTTAAGCATTTCTGACATGATTACCTCTACTCACCGCGGCCACGGCGACTCTATCGCCAAAGGTTTTCATGCTATCAAGCGCATGAGTGAAGAAGATTTGAAGGTCCGCTGCCCGGAATTTTCCGGACTTAAGGGCGAACAGCTCCGGGAAGCCGTAATGGAAGACCATGTCTACCGGACAATCGCCGAACTTTTCGGGAAGGAAACCGGTTACGGCAAAGGCCGCGGCGGCGGCATGCACATCGCTGACTTCCGCGTCGGCCACCTCGGAGCCAACGCTATCGTCGGCGGCGGTATTCCGATTGCCACCGGCGCGAGCATGATCTGCCGCATCGATGAAGAAATGCATGAAAATGTCGTCTGCGCTTTTGCCGGGGACGGCGCTTATGCCAACGGCGTAGTGCTCGAATCCCTTAACTGGGCCGCCCAGGAACAGTTTACCGGCAAGATGGCCCGCACCAAATTCGGCCTGCCGATAATTTACGCCGTCGTCAATAACCACTTCGGCATGACCGGACGTGCTGACGGCGAAGTAAACGGCGTGGATTACCTCGCGCGCCGCGCCGCCGGTTTCGCCAACAACAATATGCATGCTGAAGTCGTTAACGGTATGGACGTGCTTGCCGTTCGCGATGCAGTCAACCGCGCCAAAGCGCTTATCGCCAAAGGCGAAGGCCCGGTACTGCTGGAACTGGATACGTACCGTTATTACGGACACAGCCTTTCCGATCCGCGCAACGAATACCGGACGCGTGAAGAAGAGGCCCGCTGGAAAGAAGTCGATCCGGTCGATATTTTTCGCAAACGCCTGAAAGACGCGAAAGTTTTCACTGAAAAACAGCTTAAGGAAGTCGAACAGAAAGTCATCGACCGCAATGCCCGCGCCGCCCGTCGCGCCGCGGATGCCCCGGACCCGCTCCCGGAAGACGTTATCAAACACATGTATACTGATTCCGTCTGTGACGTCGTGCCGGAAAAATACCGCAACCCGTCGATTTTCCAGGAACTGCCGGAAATAAAGCGCCGGGAAGGCTCCCTAATCACGTACCGCGACGCCATCAAGGAAGGAATAATGGAAGAAATGCTTCGCGACAAGCGCGTTCTGCTCTTCGGGGAAGACGTGGCTGATTACGGCGGCGCTTTCAAACTGTCCAAAGGTTTGCTCGAATCGTTCGGCCGCGACCGCGTGTTCAATACCCCGATCTCGGAAGCTTGCATCTGCGGCAACGCCGTCGGCATGGCGATGTGCGG
The DNA here is from genome assembly GCA_041668685.1 of Victivallaceae bacterium. Taxonomy (GTDB): domain Bacteria; phylum Verrucomicrobiota; class Lentisphaeria; order Victivallales; family Victivallaceae; genus JAHOYW01. The sequence goes on from JBAYCO010000281.1 coordinate 5,732, forward strand.
TTATCGTCCGGTCGCCGAACTGATGTATATGGACTTCGCTTTAATGGCTTCCGACCAGATCTCCAACCAGGCGGCGAAATGGCATTACATGACCGGCGCTTCGACGACGGTTCCGATGGTTGTTCGTTGCAGCGTCG
>JBAYCO010000282.1:0-5866 GCA_041668685.1 Victivallaceae bacterium
AAAAAAACTGCACTTTTCTGAATAATTTTAAGACAAAAACAGGGGGAATGCTCTCTGTTTTTGATAAACACCTGAATATTAACGTGATAAATGTTTGTTCAGGTCAATGATTTTACAATAACATCAATATATTTAGGAAAAATAATGAAAAAGTCAGATGTGAAAGTCCTCGTCATAACCGGATTCGGCCTGAATTGCGAAAAAGAAACCGTCGCTGCCTTTAAACTTTGCGGCGCAAGCCCTGAAATGGTGCATTTGAATGACCTCCTTAACGGTAAACGCCGTTTAGAAGAATACCATATTCTCGCCTTTATCGGCGGTTTTTCATTCGGCGACCATCTCGGCGCCGGAACAGTTTTTGCGAATCGCATAAAAGCGAAGCTCCGGGACGAACTCAAGCAGTTTGTTGCTGACGGTAAACTTATCATCGGTATATGCAACGGTTTCCAGACCTTAACCCGGCTGGGCCTGGTTCCAGCTCTGGACGGCAAGCTGTTTGAACAGGAAGTCGCCCTGGCCCATAACGACAGCGGCGTTTTCCGCGACGACTGGGTATACCTGAAAGCCAACCCGGATTCTCCCTGCGTTTTTACCAAAGGCATTGACCTGGTAAAACTTCCGGTAAGGCACGGAGAAGGGAAACTGGTTGCAAATGAAGATATTCTGGCGGAACTTGAAAGCAGGAATCTGGTTGCTTTGCGTTACGCCGAAGAGGACGGCTCCGTCGCGGAAAGCTTCCCGGCAAATCCGAACGGCGCGTTAAACGCTATTGCCGGTGTTTGCGATGAAAGCGGACGGATTTTCGGTTTAATGCCGCATCCCGAAGCATTTTTATCACCATTCAATTCCCCGACCTGGACAAAAGAAAAGCTCGAAGGCAAACTTGCCGCCGAAGGCGAAGGCGTTATTTTCTTCCGCAACGCAGTGGATTTTGTTGCCGCGCAGGCCGATTAAAAAACGACTTTTTTGCCTAACGCCACTTTCTGTCCAAGATAAAGAAGTCCTGATTCCTTGGTGCAGATTATTTTCATTCCGGCCTTGAGGTTTTTACCGATAATTTCCGCTTTCTGCCCGGAACGGTCATATACGAACACTTCTATGGGAGCAACTTGTCCGGCATTGTCTATGACCAACAGGAAAGAGCGTTTACTGAAATTCTTTATGGAATCACTCGGTACCGTATATATATGTTCAGCCAGATGAGGGATTGAAACCCAGACTTTTTCATCCGGTTGAAAAAGCCAGCAACTGTCATACATGACGGCCCGGCCGCCGTCAACCGGGTTGTTCCCGGTCCTTATGGCTACGATGTCGGAAGCGCTCAGCCCTTCTGAAGTATCGACAGCCTGGTATTGGGCGGAGCGTTTCTGAATGAACATATCTTTTGTTTTTACCCTGACTTTTTTGAGTTTCTGGTTTTTGCAGTTGGCGATCGGGGATATTACCCAGAGGAAAGTTCCTTCCTTGTCTTTCTTGAGAGAACGTGCCGGAACCCATAATTTATCGTGGGCCTTAATAACCCGCATGCGGGAATATATCCGGGCCAATTTCTGTTCCTCCTGACTCAGTTTCCGTTTTGGAATTAGACGGTTTTTTACTGACAATTCCATGTAATTAGTGAAAATCTCCTCCGTTTTCAACCAGCCGGGCTCCGGCTTGGAAAAACCGGTCGGATAGACCAGATATTGATCGTTGACGCACAAAAGGTCAGTTACAACATCATGAAGTTCGACTTTTACCGACATCGGATCAAATACCGAAAGCACCAGAACCGGCTGATCGTCACACAATGAACTTCCCGCTGAAGCAAAAACTTTTTCAATAACCCCGGAAAAGGGGGCGTTCAGAGTCATATTTTCCAAGTTTGTCTGAGCTTCAAGGAGCTCCAGCCTGCCAACGTCATAGTCGCTGGCCGCCTGTAAATAATCGTTTTCCGCCTGTTCATGCTGGCGTTCGCTGAAAACATGCCGTTCGAAAAGTTTTTTAATTCTGGACAAGTTCAAAGTAGCGTCTTTAAGGGTTTGTTTCGTTTTTTTCACTTTCTGGTCGGCAATATTGACAATGATCTGTTCTTTGGTGCTGCGGGCTTTAGCGACCGCATCCCCCTGGAAAATAGCATTGCCGTCAGCATCCGTAATTTTCCCCCTTACGACTTCGTTTTCGGAGGCGACGTAGGTAATCTGGACGTTGCTGAGAAAGGAAAGTTTTACGGAACGGGAGAGCATGACTGCGCCCATGAAAAAAACGTTTTTCCGTGGTGAACTCTGGATAAGCGCATAATCCACGCCCGGCTGCCGGTCGGCAACAGCGGCAAAACTTGAGGTCACGCACAGCAACAGCCAAAATCCACTCAGCGTTTTCTTCTTCATAATATCTCCTACGGTTTAAAAACTGATTGCGTTATCATTACCCAGGCGCTGAAGATCCTCCCTGGAAATTTCCTGGTACCCGAAAGGCTCCATACTGAACGAAGCCCGTCCGCCGGACAATTTCGGCAGCGCGGAGCTGAAACCGAACATTTCCGCCAGCGGAACTTCACAATGCAGGATTTTCGAACCCGCTATATTGTCTATGCCGTTAATTATACAGCGGCGCATTTGCAGATAGCCGGTAATTTCCCCAACCGAGTCTTCCGGCGCGGTTATATCCAGCTTCATCAGGGGTTCCAGCAGTTTTGTCCCATTTGCGATAGCCCGGTTAACGGCATCGATAACGGCTCCGGCAACGGAGCCGTCGGTAGTTTTATCTATACTGCCCCGGATATCGGTAATTACGGCTTTTATATAAGTCAGGGAATATCCGAGGTTGCCTCCGGTTTTCAAAGCTGCGGCAAGTGTGTTTTCCGCGGTCCTTATCCAGGAACCGGGAAGATTGCGGTTTCTGACTGTGGATTCCACATGAATTCCCTGATGAAGCTTTTTGGGTTCAAGCGTAACGCTTACTTCAGAATATAATTCGCGGTCGCCGATTATTTTGTCAAAACTTCCGGTTACCGTACAGGGTTCCAGCAATGTTTCCCGGAACGCCACCCTGGGTTTGCCGTAACGGATATTGACCCGGAACTCATTCTGCAGCCGATGCGTACAGATCTCCAGATGAAGCTCGCCCATACCCGAAATAATCAGCTGCCCGGTGTTTTCGTTTTCCTCCATTTCCAGGGTGGGGTCTTCGCGGCACATCAATTCCAGGCTTGAATACAAACGATCCTTGTCATTTGCCGACCTGGGTTCCATAGCCATGGAAATAACCGGTTCGGGAAAGTCTATTTTATTAAGCAGCACCTGCCGGGAATTGTCGCATAACGTGTCTCCGGTAAAAACATCGTCAGGGCCGATTATCCCGACAATATCGCCCGGACCGACCTCATCCATGGCATCCACGTTTTTGGAATAAAGACGCAAAATACGTTTTACCCTGACTTTTCTGCCGTCCCTGGCGTTGACAAGCGTATCGTTTACCCGCAGCCTGCCGGAATAGGTGCGCATGTACAACAAATCGGCGCTGCCGCTGGCAATAAGTTTGAATACCAGGCCGCAAAATTGCGGATCATGAATATTCACCTGGGCTTTTTCATTCTTTTTAACGCTGAACGCCGGATAGTCGGGACGGTCGTCAGGACCAGGCAGATAATCAATAACGGCGTCAAGCAAAGGCTGAACCCCGATGTTTTTTTTGGCTGAACCGGCAAAGATCGGGCAAAGTTTATTTTCGATTACCAGACGGCGGATCTCGGACTTCAACAGTTCCTGAGGGATATTTTTTTCCTCAAGGTAAAGCTCTGCTATCGGCTCGGACAATTCAGCGATATCGGAAAGAAATTCGTCGCGGGCGGCGGCGCTTTCCTCGGTGAGTTCCTGCGGGATTTTTTCAACAATCACATGGGAGCCTTCATCCCCGGCAAAACGCAGGAGCTTCATCTGCAATAGATCGATGACGCCTTCAAAGCCGGATTCCATGCCGACCGGAATTTGAAAAGGCGTGGTTCGAATGGAAGGGAATTTTTCCCTGATATCTTTAACTGTCCGTTCAAAAGAAGCGCCGAGCCGGTCAAGCTTGTTAATAAAGGCGATTTTGGAAACCTGATAGGAATCTGATTGACGCCAGACTTTTTCGCTTTGAGCTTCAACGCCTTCGACGCCGCTGAAAATAACCACGGCTCCGTCGCAAACCCGGATCGAGCGTTCGACTTCAGCGGTAAAATCAATATGTCCGGGAGTATCGATAAGATGGATCATGGCGTCATGGCCGGGATTTTTCCAGTGGAAAGTCGCGGCCGCGGAAACAATGGTAATTCCCCGGCTGCGCTCTTCATCCAGATAATCCATGACCGTATTCCCGGAATCAATATCGCCGATGCGGTGGGTTTTGCCGGAATAAAAAAGGAAACGTTCCGTAAGAGTCGTCTTGCCGGCGTCAATATGGGCAATAATGCCGATATTCCTGATTGATTCCAGATCAATATGGTCTGCCATTTCTGCCGTTCCCTTTCAGCCTTTCAATTGTAAATAAAACGTGCGCGTGCCGGAAATGTAATTTATTTCTTTTTCCTGCCCCAGGGCCACCACCATCGGAAACGAGGTTTGGAAGGGGGCGGAGACGGCGGGACTTCCTTGGCCGCTTTTGCGGACATTCTATCGACCGTATTTAAAAGTTCTTTCTCTTTATTTTGATGCTTGATGTTGTGGGACTGGCAGAGTCCGAATTTGTCGTCGACGGTAGGGATCATACCGCGGCTGGTCTTGGTCAGTTTTATTGTTTCAGTTGAAAGTTTGGTTGTGGATGTGTCGGGGGCGGAAGCTGTTATATCCCTGGCCGTATGCAAATTTTTTTCTTCATTTTCATCGACATCGCTGTTTTTGTCTTCCGCCGCATAGGGGTTGGTCCTGATAATTCCGGCCTGAAAATTTTCACTCAGTTCGGGCACCGTGAAAACCGTACCGCAGACAGCGCATTCTACAAGAACGCCCTTCATTTCCGGTTCCAGTTCGTAAACGGTTTTACACTTATAACACTGGACATTGATCTTCGCCATTTTTGCCTCACAACTGCCGATTGATTAAGGTTCTGAATGAAGATAACACCGCCATTAACAAAAATCAAGTATGTGAACAGGAATTAAGCTCAAAACACCGACATTCCGGCCGCCGTTGCGGCGCGAAACGGTTCAGGAATTCATTTTATTGCGTTTGCGTTCAATCGGATTCAGGTAAATTTTGCGCATCCTGATGCTTTCCGGGGTCAGCTCAAGAAGTTCGTCGTCCTCAATATATTCCAACGCCTGTTCAAGGCTCATTTCAGTATGCGGAGCGATCTTCAAGTTGCGGTCGGAACCGGCAGCCCGGACATTGGTCAGGTTTTTGGTTTTCTGGAGGTTGACCTGCAATTCGCCTTCCCGGCTGTTCTCGCCGACGATCATGCCTTCATATGTTTCCGTGTTGGGAGGAATAAAGAAAATACCGCGCTGCTGCAAAGCGTCGATGGCGTAAGCCGAAGCAACGCCCCGTCCCATGCTCACCAGGGAACCTACCGTCCGCCGGGGGATTTCCCCTTTAAAGGGAGCATATTTCAGGAAACGGTGAGAAACAATTGCTTCCCCGGCGCTGAGAGTAAGAGCCTTCCCCCGCAAGCCGATAAGTCCCCTGGTCGGAATTTCAAATTCAATCAATTGCCGCTGACCGCGCGCTTCCATGTGAGTCATTTCGCCTTTGCGGAGGCCAACCAGCTCAATAATTTTGCCGGCAAAATCATCCGGTACGTCAACCGCCAAAGTCTCTATCGGCTCCTGCCTGATCCCGTCAACGGTTTTATAAATAACCTGCGGTTTGGCCACACCCATTTCGTATCCTTCGCGACGCATATTCTCTAT
>JBAYCO010000283.1:0-5866 GCA_041668685.1 Victivallaceae bacterium
AGATCAATATCAAACAACTGCTTCCACAAAGAAGCGAACACAATACTGATGGCTTCTATTATCGCCACGCCGACAATCACCCAGCGAACAACCTCAATAATAATTTTTTCCCAATCTTCACGGAAGGACGTACATAGAAAACGCGCCGCCATCAACGCGCAAAACGGCGTTATCGGCAAAATATAATACCACCGGCGCGAACTTGAGGCGGAAAAGATTATGAAAACAAGCATAATCGCCCAAGCCAGCCATTTATCGTTTTTCTCAAGTTTTTTCCAGCGCATGATAACCGTTACCACGGCGGGAATGAAAAACACTATCCATGGCGCGATAATGCGCGGGACATGGTAAAAATAACAGAACCAGTATTCATCATTGTGGTCGAGAGGGTCATAAATGCGCAGGATATTTTCCTGCCAGACGAGCTCAAGGCCGCTCAGATTGCTTATCGGAGTAAAATAATGCGCCGGCATCTCCATGACCGCGGCCAGATAAAAAGGCAGCAAATATATCAGTCCCCCAATAAAAAAGGCAAAGAAATTGGAAAATTTAAGATGTTTTTTCCAGCGGTTTTCCATTAACAGGTAGGGCGTTATAACCAGCAACGGAACCACAACGGCAGGCAGCCCTTTGGTCATGGCGCCAAGAAAACAGATCAGATAAAACAAAAGATAGGAGAAAAACCCGGCTTTCTTTTCGCGCGCCAGAAACCAGGCGACCGCCAGAACTATCGCCGCGAGATTTTCCATATCCGCCGCCGCGCTGCGTCCCCAAAACAGAAACCCGAACGAGGATAACAGTATCCACCCGGAAGTAAGCCCGGTCTGGCGGTCAAATAATTTACGCCCGATATAAACCGTACCGAAAATAGCGGCGAGGGCGGTCAGGGCGCTCGGCATCCTGACAATGAATTCATCCAGGTTGTCAAAAAGATAGGCTACCGCGGCAATCAGCCAATAAGACAGCAGGGGTTTGTCAAAATAAACCTGCCCGTTTATCGCGGGATGAAGAAAATCCTTGTTGAGCATCATTTCACGGACAATCTCGGCCCAGCGGTCCTCAGACCCCCAGAGAGCATAATGTCCCAAGCCCCAGAAAAGGGCAAAAGCGGCCATGAGTCCAAGGCTCCAATAGCCAAAGTCCACAACCGGTTTATTTTCCTGCGGTTTTTCAGGCATTTGCAAGCACCTGTTTAATTGCGTCCACTACATCCCTGACGTCATCGGCGTTCATTGCCGGGAAAAGCGGCAAAGAACAGATGCGGTCACTGTTCCATTCGGTATCAGGCAGATCGCCCGGTTTGAATCCCATTTTCTCACGGTAATATTTCTGTAAATGAATCGTGCGGAAATGCAGTCCGGTACCGATATTCAGTTCTTTCAGTTTCGCCATGAAACTATCACGGCCAATCTTATCCGAAGTCACCCGGACGACAAACAGGTGCCAGGCGTGTTTAAAGTCGTAGCCTTTCGGGTCATGAAGAGGGTCAACGCCGTCCACATCCGCAAGCAGTTCACGATACAGCATCGCCAGTTTCGCGCGTTTGGAATTTATTTCTTCAATACGTTCGAGCTGGGAAAGCAAGAGCGCCGCGCAAATATCCGTCAGATTGCATTTGTAACCAGGTTCGATAACTTCCGCCTGCGGGGAACGCCCTTTATTTTCACGGTCGAAAGCGTCAACTCCAAGCCCGTGGAATTTCAGCATCCTGATCTTTTTCACCAGTTCTTCGTCGTCAGTCGTTAATATGCCGCCTTCGCCGCAGGTAATATTCTTAATCGCATGAAACGAATAAAGCGCAGTGTTTTTCCCGCCGATGTGGCGGCCTTTATAAAAAGTCCCAAGCGCGTGCGCGGCATCTTCAACAACCGGGATCCGGTGTTTATCCGCAATTGCCTGAATGGCGTCAATGTCAACCGGGACGCCGGTGTAATGGACCGGAATTATCAGCTTCGTCCGCTCAGTAATGCATTTTTCGATTGCTTCAGGCGTAACCAGCATGGTATTGCGGTCAATGTCGGCGAATACCGGCGTCGCGCCGGAAAGAGCGATCATATTGGCGGTAGACACCCAGGTCAACGCCGGGGTAATGACTTCATCGCCCGGCCCGATATTCATAGCTTCCAAAAGAAGGTGCATCCCGGCTGTCGCGGAAGACAGGGCGACCGCGTAGCGGCAATCCGTATATTCGCACATTTTATCTTCAAGCTCGGCATTTTTGGGGCCGTTGGTAAGCCAGCCTGACTTCAACACACTGACGACCTCGGCTATATCATTGTCATTAAGCTCTGGACGGGTAAACGGCAGAAAATCTTTTCTCATTATGTACACCTGAAATAAACGTTATTTACACAAATACGGAAATAAGATATTATTCTTTAGGAAAAAATCAAGCTCTAAAAAGAAAGCGGAACCGGCGAGGGTTCCGCTGAATTTTCCTGAAAGCAGAAATCAGTCCTGGGATTTGGTTTTCGGCAATCCCAAAACTTTATCTTCCGGAATCTTACCTTCGGATTTGAGAACGTCGAGACGCTCAAAGCGTTTCATTACGTTGCGTTTCTTACGGATTTTGCCGCTGACGCGCAAGCTCGGATGTTGTGACATCTTAGTACCTCATATATTAAAAATTAGAATTATTCATATCATAAACCGAATCCTTATAATACCGCTTTTTTTCGATATTTCAAATAAAAAAGCAAAAAAACGCCGGCAACTTTTTCGCTGCCGACGTTTTTTAATAGCAATCAGAAAATCCTGATCAATATTCGCGTCTGAAACCACGGTCTCCGCCGCGGTCTCCGCCACGGTCGCCCCTGAATCCGCCGCGCTCACGGCGTTCCTGGCGAGGACGAGCTTCGTTCACGATTACACTACGGCCTTCAACTTCCTTTCCGTTCAAAGCTTCGATTGCAGCTTTGGCCGCTTCTTCATCACTCATTTCAACAAACCCGAAGCCTTTAGAACGTCCTGAAGCACGATCCATGATAACTCTGGCGCTATCAACTTCCCCATGTGTTGCGAACAAGGCGTTCAAATCATCATCTCTCATTGAATACGCCAAATTTCCGACATACAAATTCATACTATCCCTCCTTCCAGGATTAATATTCCACCGTTTCCCTTTAATTATTACTTCATAATGGTCTGGTACAGTTTCTGGTCTGAAATTAAATTTGACAATGGAGGGAGTACGGCAAAACCATCAGTCAGAATAATATCACAGAATGCTGTTTATTTCTCATAAAACAAGAAAACCATATTTCCTTAATAAAATTGGCACTCTCAAAAAAACCAACTTTTTTTAGATTTTAACATAAAAAAATTTAAAAAGCAACTTTTTTTGACTTTTTTTTTATTTTTTTTACAGAACCATCCCATAGAAAATCGGGAGATACGAAATTTGTGGAGGGCGAGACTCTGTCGAGCCGTAGACGTTGAACGTGTTTCGGCTCGTGGGGACACTCGCCCTCCACGTTTTACATTGTACCTGAGTTTTTTCTGGCGAGACTCTGTCGAGCCGCAAACGGTTAACGTATTTCGGCTCGTGGGGACACTCGCCTTCCAGGAAACGCACAATGCGGCGATAGATGTAAAACGGGAAATGGGGTATTCGGGAAAATAAACTTCCCAAGCTCAAAATAAGGCAAAAACAACTTGATACTGATAAGTTATGGAATCCAACAAGTAATATTTTGACCATTTTGGGCAAAATTCTAAAGGAGTTTAATTTTTGATTAAAGTATCTCCCGATGTAGCCACGGCTGTCCCCAGCCGTGCTTTCCGCAACTACGCCCCTTGGGACAGGGGCGGCTACACCTTTTCCGATTTTATCAATATTTCTTTCGTAACACTTAATACGCAACACGTAACACGTTCATCTGGTTCCGGCTATGCTGGTTTAGGATGACAATGATTTTTTTAGGTAAAAAACGTATCCGGTCAGTGGAAATTAATGATTTTTATTAAAGAGCTCCGCAGGAGCGATTTTTACAGTAGCCACGGGTGTGAACCCGTGGAAAATGCGTCTCTGTCTGGTTAAGCTCCGTAGGTGCGGCTAATCAAACCGAGGTCAGTCGCTCCTATGGAGCTTGAATGTTTAAATCTTTTGTTCCACGGGTTTACACCCATGGCTACTGTATAATCATCCCTCCGGGATTCAACTGAACGATTACTAAAAAACCCTTCAGGCAAGTTCAATTTCCGCCTGAAGGGTTTTGATTAAGTTAAAAATATGGTTGTTTTAGCGCTAAGCCACGTAGGTGCTGGAAGTTGTGTTTCCACTGTTCTCAGTCCACGCCGTATGGAAAAAACGGCCGCGCGGCTTGTCAACCCGCTCATAAGTATGGGCGCCGAAAAAGTCGCGCTGCGCCTGGAGCAGATTAGCCGGCAATACTTCGGAACGATATGAATCATAATAACAGAGAGCGCTTGAAAACGCCGGTACGGGAATACCGTTCAGGGCGGCGGTCGCGACAACTTTTCGCCATGACTCCTGGCATTCGCTGATGATATTATTAAAGAAATCATCCAGAAGCAGATTGGGGAGGGCAGGGGTTTTATCGAACGCGGCTTTTATATCGCCGAGGAAGCGGGCGCGAATAATACAGCCGCCGCGCCACATCAAAGCGATATCGCCGTAATTAAGTTTCCAGCCATATTCTTCAGCCGCCAGCCGCATTAATTGGTATCCCTGGGCATATGAACAGATTTTGGAAGCGTACAGGGCTTTGCGGATGTCTTCAACGAACGCGGCTTTGTTGCCTTCAAAATCGGGAGCCGAGCCGCTCAGGACTTTTGCGGCGGCGACGCGTTCTTCTTTAAGCGCTGAAAGACAGCGGGCGAAAACCGCTTCCGCGATAGTCGGGGAAGGAGAGCCGAGATCTAAAGCGCTCTGGCTGGTCCATTTGCCGGTTCCTTTCTGCCCGGCGGTATCAAGAATAATGTCAACGACCGGTTTTCCGGTTTCCGGATCGTTCACAGCAAGAATTTCCTTGGTTATTTCAATCAGGTAGCTGTCAAGTTCGCCCTCGTTCCAGTCCGCGAATACCCGCTGCATTTCAGGGACATCCATTCCGAGGCAGTTTTTCATCAGGTTGTAAGCTTCGCAGATCATCTGCATATCGCCGTACTCAATACCGTTATGGACCATTTTTACGTAGTGTCCGGCGCCGTCGCTGCCGACCCATTCGCAACACGGGCTGCCGTCTTCAACCTTGGCCGCAATCGCCTGGAAGATCGGTTTGACCGCTTCCCAGGCCTGCGGGGAACCGCCGGGCATTATCGAAGGACCGAGCAAGGCGCCTTCTTCGCCGCCGGAAACGCCGGCGCCGATATAGAGCAGCCCCATTTCTTCAAGTTTTTTGGTACGGCGGATGGTATCGGGAAAATGACTGTTGCCGCCGTCGATAATGATGTCGCCTTTGTCAAGGTGGGGAGCGATCATGTCAATAAAGCTGTCAACCGGAGCGCCGGCTTTGACCATCAGCATTATTTTACGCGGGCTTTCGAGGTTTTCGACAAGTTCTTCAATTGAGTGGCAGCCGATAAAATTTTTATCCTTACCGCGCCCCGCGATAAAATTATCGACTTTCTCGGTCGTACGGTTGAAAACCGCCACGGTAAAACCTTTGCTTTCCATATTCAAAACCAGATTTTCGCCCATTACGGCGAGACCTACCAAGCCAATATCAGCTTTTTTACCCATTTTTTAGTCCTTTATTTTTTCATTGAATGCAAAAAATTGTTTAAAATTCCTAATAGTATAAACCTGAATCTTTGTAAAACAACTTAACAAAGCAAAAAAGATGAAATTTTTCGATCAGCAGGTTTTAAATTTCAAATAAAATTGTTCCTTTCATTGAAAAGC
>JBAYCO010000284.1:0-5865 GCA_041668685.1 Victivallaceae bacterium
AAACGCGTGAAACTTTGCCTGTCAAATCCGGCGGTTGTTAACCAGATAATAAAAGACTGGCAGAAAACCGGCCTTAAGAAATATATAAATATATGTGAAAACGACGGAACGATGGGGTTTTGCCGCTGTAAAAACTGTATGGCCCTGGATACGCGGACGGAAAATGAAACTTTTTACGACCATCTTACGGATCGTTACGTATATTTCTGGAACCGGGTTGCGGAGGCGGCGGTTAAACTGCGGCCGGATGTAATAATTGCAACTTATGTATACTCATATTATCGCCATAAGCCGCGTCGCGAAAGAATTGAGTATCCTGACAATCTGCTCCTCGGTATGGTTCCGGTTTTGATGGAAGACAATAACAAGTTTTTTTCCGACTGGAAAAACGCCGGAGCCAAAAAAGTATTTCTCCGCCCGAATGATTTATGCGCCGGTTTGCCGCTTTACCGCGGACTGGACAAGTATATATATGATAAATTCCAGGCCAGTAAAAAATTTGACCTGTTCGGTGTTGATTATGATGGGCGCTGCTGCGTGCGGAGTATTGATTTTGAATATTTTACGGTTGTTAAGATGGTTACATGTCCTGAAAAATCCTTTAATGAGATCGAAGATGAGTACTGTTCCGCATATGGAACCGCCGCCGGAGCCGTTAAGAAATTTTATGCTTTTTACCGTGAAAAAAACAAAACGCTTCTTGCGAAAGTCAGGGAAACCATCAAAAAGAAGAAATTAAATCTTCTTGACAGCAGCCGAATTACCGCTATTATGTCTAATGATATCGGGAAATACATCAATGGGCAGTTTGCGGAAGCTGAAAAAATATTGAAATCAGGCATATCGGATTCTCTCAGCGAAGCTGAAAAAATGAAACTTGATGAGCTGATCATACATAATAAACATGCCGCACTGACTTATGCGTTTATCTGTGAGGCCAACAAGAAAAAAGCGGGGCAAAAAAATGAGCTCGACCAGGTTGCCGGGCAACTGATTGCTTTTCGGGTAAAGTATCAAAAAGAATTACGCTGGTGCTGGCCATATTTATTCGGGAAAGATGAAAAGAGATTCTGGGCTGAAGTTCCATGGTTTCGCAAAGAAGTTCTTAAAGTAAAAGGGGATGATGATAAAGCGGTTGTTTTCTTTAGTTCATTTGACTTGCCCAGCATGGAAAAATGGCGCGCGAGAGACCAATTTGCCGAAATAACGAAAAAAACATCTTCTTTCGATAAATACAGTATCAAGCTGAAGGTTGACAAAGACGGAATAGGCCTCAGCAGGAGCGTCCCCGTCAAAGCCGGGGAAAAATACAGAATATCATTTGACTCGTTTTTAGAAAAGGGCGCGCCGTTTGTCCGGTTGCGCTGCCGAGCAGGAAACAAAACCCTGTTCAACATTTACAACCGAGGCAAAAAGGAAATATGGACGACCAGAAACCATGAGTTTGTTGTGCCGGAAGGGACTGATACTTTAATGTTTTATATATTGACGGGCAAGGGGGAAAAAGACAATTTTGCCTATGTGGATAAAATAATTTTAGAAAAAGTCGGCAAATAGAAATCTCAGAATTCGTTTCCAAGGTAATTATAATGGAAAAATTCGTAGTCTCAAGAGATGACAATATTTATGAGGCGTGGCCGGATCTTACTATGGCGCGTGACGGCAGACTTATCTGCATATTTATGGAATGCGTTCACCATCGGGACCGTTCCTATACCCGGATAATGTTGACTGATTCTATTGATAACGGCAGTTCCTGGTCTCCCAAGCGCCCTTTTTCCGAATCTACCGAAGGCAGGAATTATTATTACAATTGTCCCAGGATATCTACTTTAAAAGGCGGTCGGCTCGCAATAACTGTCGATCGTTTTTACCATGAGAATAATGGGTTTTATCCTAATTATCTGTATTTCAGCGACGATAACGGGGTAAGCTGGAGTGATGCGGTCGAAATTCCGGTACAAGGCATAGTCCCGGATAAATTACTCGAACTTTCAAACGGCAGATGGATAATTGCCGCTCATTATCCCGACCCGGCATCCGGAAAATTAGTTCAACGTTGCTGGTATTCCGATAATCAGGGAGGGGATTGGAACGGGCCGGTGATTATCGGGAAGAGTGACGAATTGAATTTGTGTGAAGCCTCGATATTGCCGCTTGGCGATAAACTGGTTGCTTTTATGCGGGAAAACTCCGGCAAAGGTTATGACTGCGTTAAAGCGATATCCGATGATTGCGGCGAAACCTGGGGCGAATTGATAAAATTCCCGGTACAGGGATGTCACCGTCCGGTTGCGCTGCAGTTGAAAAGCGGCGAAATTCTGATTGCCCACAGATATAAAAGCGGGAAAGGCGGCGCCGGTTCGGGAGCCCATAATTTTTTTATTGCGCTGTGTGATGCCGAATCAGCGTTGGCCGGAACAAGAAATGAAGCGTCGGTAAGAATATTGCCGGTTGATTACGACCGTTCCCCTGTGAGTGATATCGGGTATTCAGGAATGGTGCAGCTTGCCGACGGGGAAATTTATATTGTAAACTATATTGTCGATGATGCGCCGAAGGCCCAGATTCGAGGTTACCGCCTTAAAATGGAAGATTTTCTATTAAGCTGAGAATAAATGCCACATGGAAAAATATCCGATAAAACTGAATAATTCCCCGCAGTTGTTTGTTGACGATTATCTTATTGAAGATATGTCTTCGCTGGGAAAAAGTTTACACACGGTAGAAAAACACAAAGCCAACCCGTTGTTAATACCTGAATTCCCGTTCGAAAAAAAATATAAATATCATTATATCGTGGACAACGGGACGGTTATTTATGATGACCGGGCGAATATTTTTCGAGCTTATTTTTCCCAGGCCCAGAAAAATACTCTTTATGCGGAATCGCAAGACGGCATAAAATGGGAAAAACCTTTTATAAATAAATATACGTATGCGGGTTCGAAGAAGAACAATATCCTTCTGGAGGATATTTATTGCTGCTCCGTCATGTATGATCCCGGTAATGAGGGAAAGCCGCCTTTCAGGATGTATGCGCTAAAGCGGGGAGTCGGACCTTTTGTTTTATGGAGTGAAAACGGTATTGATTGGAAAGGTGAACCGGCAAGTTGCGATAAAACCGGAAGGGGGGATAACGCCTGTTGCGTATATGATCCTTTTACAAAAACTAATATCCTGATTTCCAAAGTACGTTATCCTATCGGTAAGATTGTAATAAATCCCCTTATGGATAATGTCTGGGAAATACCGGTAAGAGTACTTGGCTGCAGAACCTGCAACCGAGAAATGAACAAATGGAGCGCATGGCGGGAAATACTGCGTCCTGATGAACGGGATCATAAAATCGCTGAGGAACGTTATCCGGCTATTTCTGTCGAGGGTTTCCTTTATCCCTGGCGTATGCGAGCTGAATTTGAAGGTGCGCATGCTTTGGCGGAAAAAACCGGGTTTCTTGAAAGACTGGCGGTGCCTCCGCAAAAGGGGTTTCAGCATTGCCAGTATATGAACATGATTGTTATTCCGTACGATAATCTTTACATCGGCCTTTTGGAAGTTCTCTATGCGACGGCACAGGTATTTGATTTCGGAGCGAAGGGCAGCCCGCGTTGTGACAGTCCCGGCCAGGACGGCGTTATAGATGTCCAGTTTGTTTGCAGCCGGGATTTGAAAAAATGGGAAAAACCGGTTGCAGAAAAATCGTTTATTCCGCTGGGCGGAACTGCCGAATGGGACAGGAGTATGATTATGCCGTTTTCGTCAAATAACATTATACGAGACGGGAAGCAGTATTTATATTACGGCGGGTCTTTTCATTCACACCGTCCTTATTCGATGTGGAACAAACCGGGGAATTATCCTGAAGAAATGCAGGGATTAGGGCTTGCCGTGATTCGTCAGGATGGTTTTATTTCTATTGACGCCGCGGCAGAGGAAGGAATACTCACGACTAAATTATTATCATTTGCGGGGGAAAAATTTTCAATTAACGCCGATGCCCGGTCGGGTTATATTGATATGGAAATCCTCGATGAAAATAGAACCGTTATAAAAGGGTACGAAAGGAAGCGTTTTAAAACTATTTTCGCTGATAAAGTCAGGCATTGTGTCGAATGGAAAGGAAAGAACGGAATTGTCGAACTACAGCGTCGCCCGGTACATTTGCGTTTTTACATGAAAAACGCAATGCTTTATACGTTTACGGTTGAAAAATAGCAGGCTACCATTCGAAATCCATATCATTGGTAAGCGCGTCCAGTCTGGCCTGAATAATTTTTTCAGCGTTTTTCTGCCGGAATTCATATTGCCCGCGAATCTTTTTGACATGCGCCTCAAGCGATTCCAGGCGTTTCCGGTTTTTTTCCATTTTGTTCATGAAAACTTTCCGGGTCAGCTTGCGCAGTTCTTCATAAGCCTGTTTTTTTTCATCGGCGTCTTTCGCCGCTTTATATTTCTGCACCAAAGCGCGTATCTGGCGGTCAAGCTCTTTTTCCTCTCTTTTTAGCCGGCTCACTATTTGAGCAAGCTCTTTCCGGAAAGCTTTCGGATCGGAAGCATACAGCTTGCGCAGGCGGCTGCGCTCCTCTTCAGAAATCTCTTGCAGAATACGCCATTGTTCCGGTGTTTTTTTCCTGTTTTTACTTTTCTTGTATGTTTTCCCGGATTCAGGGCTCTTTTCCGTAGTTTTTTCATCCTCGGCTATGGCCTGCGCCGTTATGAATAACGCGGCTATGATGCCGGATAACAGATACTTCATATTTCCCCCTTTATATCTATTTCTTTTTCTATGAACTGGTTGAGCGGATCGTTCCTGACGGTGATATCCAGCAAAGATACCTCCGCGGCCGTATCAAGCACAAAAAGCTTTTCTTCAAAAGAATCCCAGTTCCAGTAGCGGTAAAAAACATTCCTTGGCATCTCGCCGCCGAAAATAACCGTATATAACGCGGCAATTCCGCTTGCCGCGGCGGCCGTATACCCCAATACCCGGCGTATCATCACCTGGCGTTTTCGGCTTTTAGCAAGTTTTTGCGCGGTCCGGATTACCGCGAAATCATTTTTCAGCGGGACTTCGGGCGCCGTTTCCGGACGGCAAAACAACGTCCAGTCCTGTTTCAGCAGGCGGCAGTTTTCGCATTCCGCGCAATGTTCCTCAACCGCCCGGCTGAAAACCCCGTTCGAGGAAAGTATTTCCGCTTGCGTTTGTGAACAATTATTTTTCATTTATTGACCTCCAGTATTCCAGTGAGCCAGTTCTTTCTGTAAGTTTTTCATTGCATACTGCATTCTTGCCAGCGCGGTATTGATCGGGCATTTGTGAATCCCGGCTATCTCTTTAAAACTTAAACCGTCCCGGCGCATGTTAAAAACTTCCCGTTGTTCAGGAGGAATAGTCCCCAATGCCGTTTCAACCGCCTTCCGCAGTTCGGACTGGTCCATCTCCCGCCACGGTTCCATATGCGAACCGTTTTCTTTTTCCTGTCCGTCTTCCTGTCTGTCTTCGGCAAAAATGTACATTTTTTTCTGTCGCCTGAAATAATCCAGAGCCGTGTTGCGGGCAATGCTCAACAGCCATGCCAGAAAACGATCACGATCATGGTAACGATGCAAATTTTTCAGCGCCTTTATCCACGACTGTTGAAACAGGTCGTCCGCGGCGGATGCGTTATCCGCAAGCATCTTCAACAGGAAAGAATAAACCTGCCGCTTATACCGCTCATAAAGCGCTGTAAAAGCGTCCGCATCTCCATGCAAATATGCTTTTATCAGATCATGGTCAAGCTCGTTCAAATTCAGATACAGCCTTATTTTATTATATAAAACGCCGGAATTCGCAATTTATTGCAGAATGCAGGTGAAATT
>JBAYCO010000285.1:0-5857 GCA_041668685.1 Victivallaceae bacterium
CTGTCACCAGATAATCCATAATTCCCGTAGGCATAGTCTCAACTCCTTGTCTCTCCGGCTGATGCGCAAAACTTAAACATTTTCAGGGCGTCGCGGTTTTCCCGGACGTCATGAACCCTGAGTATTTCCACCTGCTGTTGAGCCAGGTACAGCGTCACCGCTATTGTTCCGGCTAAACGGTCTTTGGGATTCTCCTGCCCCAGCAATTTGCCAATAAATGACTTTCTGGAATGCCCCGCCAGAACCGGGTAACCGCTTGCCCTGAGTTTCCCGATTTCCCTTATCAAAAGTAAATTCTGCTCCGCGTCCTTGGCGAACCCGATTCCCGGGTCAAGAATAATATTTTCCCGTTTTACGCCATAGTCAAGGGCTTTTTGCGCGGCTTTCTCCAAAAAACCGGTAACTTCTGAAACAATATCCTCATAACGCAGATTTTCCGATTCCTGCATGTTTTCCGGTTTGCCGCGCATGTGCATGAGAACCAGCCCGGTATTATTCGCCGCGGCTATTTCGGCTATTTCTGGCGAATATTCCAATCCGCTGACGTCGTTTATTATGTCCGCCCCGGCTTCGACGGCGGCGGCGGCGACTTGCGCTTTGCGGGTGTCAACACTGATAACAAGTTCAGGTTTCTGTTTTTTCACCGCTGCGATGACCGGGACGACCCGGTTTATTTCTTCTTCAACGGAAACTTCCCGGGCGTTCGGGCGGGTCGATTCGCCGCCGATGTCTATAATCCCGGCGCCTTCCGCGTGAAGCATCAGGCAATGCCTGAAAGCGGCGCCGGTATCGAAAAAATCACCGCCGTCGCTGAATGAATCAGGCGTTACGTTGACGATCCCCATCAGGCAGGGAGCGTCAAGCACCACTTCACGATTCCTGAAACCAAAGCGCATAATAAGTTTGACCGCTTCCGTTTATTCAGTATTTTCAGAGTCTTCCGCCGAATTTTCTTCCTGAACGTTTTCAGGAGCGTCTTCTTTGGTATCCGTCGTTTCATTTTCCATGGCGGAATTTCTTTCCGCTTCGGCCGCGAGCATTTCTTCTTCTTCTTCGACCTTAACGATCTTTGAAACGCCGGTTATCCGGTCGTCGGCGTTCAGGTTCATTATGCGTACGCCCTGTGAGGCGCGGCCGATGGTCCTGATTTCGTCAACCGGAATACGTACCAGTTGTCCGCGTTCAGTGGTCAGCATGAGTTCATCGCCCTGCATGATCTGGAGAGCGTCAAGGACAAGGTCGCCTTCGCGCAGCCTTACGCTGGTTACGCCTTTGGCGCCGCGGTTGGTTTTCCGGTAGGTTTTGACGAAACTGCGTTTACCCATGCCGCTTTCGGTAACAACGAGCAGTTCAGGACCGCCGGCTTCTTCTTCGGAAACGCCTTCGGCAATATCGTCAAGGTGTTCGCGGATGATTTCCATGCTGACAATATGGTCGTTTTCGAGTTTGAAACGCATCCCGGTCACACCGCGGGCGGTTCTGCCCATCGGGCGCAGCTGCGAATTATCCTGGTCAAAGCGGCAGGCCATGCCTTTCTGGGTCGAAAGTATCACTTCGTTGCCGTTTTCACAAACCGCCGCGCCGATGAGGTCGTCATCATCTTCGATGCGCAGGGCCCGCAAGCCGGCGCGCCTGAGATTCTGGAACGCGCTGAGGTAAGTTTTCTTGATATATCCGCTCCTGGCGCACATGATAATGAATTTATTTTCATCTTCAAAATCGTCTTTTTGAACGGTGAGCATGGCCTTGATTTTTTCGCCGGGCTCTATTTTTATCATATTGACGATAGCTTTGCCCTTGGAAACCCGTGAACCTTCCGGAATTTCGTAGACGTTCAGCCAGTGCATGAAACCTTTATCGGTAAAGAAGAATATCAGGTCGTGGCTGTCGGCGTTGAACAGGTGTTCGACATAATCCTCGTCCTTGGTTTCCATGCCGATAATGCCTTTTCCGCCGCGGTGCTGGGTGCGGTAAGTTACCGACGGAGTGCGTTTGATGTAACCGGTATTGGAAACGGTAATGACGCATGAATGCCGCGCGATAAGGTCGGCGACGTTCAGGTCGCTGTCATCCATGGTGATCTCGGTGCGGCGCGGATTCGCGTATTTGTCACGTACCTCTTCAAGTTCTTCCTTGATGACGCCGAGGCGCATTTCGCGGCTGGCGAGAAGAGCCTTGAAATAATCGATCTGCTTGCGGAGTTCAGCCAGTTCATTTTCGACGTCTTCCCGCGCCAGTCCGGTCAATTGGTGCAGGCGCATTTCCAGAATGGCGTTTGCCTGGATCTGGGTGAATTCAAACGTGGCCATGAGGGATTCGCAGGCCATCTGGCGAGTGCGGGACGCACGGATTATCCTGACGACTTCATCAATGTTGTCGAGGGCTTTGAGCAGGCCTTCGAGGATGTGGGCGCGGGCTTCGGCTTTGCGGAGTTCGAAAACGGTACGGCGGGTAATGACTTCCATACGGTGATCGATGTAAGCCTGGAGCACCTGCACCAGATTCATAATGCGCGGACGGTTTTTATCAACCACCAGCATAGTGTAGCCGTAAGAAGTTTCCAGCGGAGTATGGGCGTAAAGCTGGTTCAGCACAACGCTTCCCATGGAGCCGCGTTTAATATCGACGACAATGCGGATACCCTGGCGGCGGCTCGATTCGTCGCGGAGCCCGGAAATCCCGGTAATGCGTTTTTCATTGACCAGGTCGGCGATCTTTTTGACCATCTGTTCCTTGTTCACCGCATAGGGAATTTCCGTAATGATGATTTGTTCGCGGCCTTTATCGTTTTCAATGATTTCGGCCTGAGCGCGGACTCTGGCGCTGCCTTTGCCGGTGGCATAGAATCTGCGAATGTTATTTATCCCCCGCAGAATGGCGCCGGTAGGATAGTCGGGACCCGGCAGATGTACGAGCAGGTCGTTAACCGTGGCTTTGGGATTTTCCAGCAGGCAAATCGTCGCGTTTATGACTTCTCCGAGGTTGTGCGGAGGAATACTGGTCGCCATACCGACGCCGATCCCGGTGGTGCCGTTAACCAGCAGTTGCGGGAAACGGGCCGGAAGAACGGTGGGTTCGAGATTGGCTTCGTCAAAAGTCGGGATCATATCGATAGTTTCTTTCTCGATATCCACAAGCATTTCTTCCGCGAGGCGTTCCATCCTCGCTTCGGTATAGCGGTATGCCGCCGCGGCGTCACCGTCAATACTCCCGAAGTTCCCCTGCCCGTCAACGAGCGGTTCGCGCATAGCGAAATCCTGGGCCAGACGCACCATTGCGTCATAAATGGAGCTGTCGCCGTGCGGGTGGTATTTCGCGATTACTTCCCCGACCACGCTGGCGCTTTTTTTGAAAGACTGCGATTTAGTCAGGCCTAACTGCTTCATCGCATAGAGGATACGGCGGTTTACCGGTTTCAAACCGTCGCGGACGTCGGGAATAGCCCGTCCGACGTTGACGCTTAATGAATACTGCAGATAAGCAGTATGCATGATGTCTTCTATACCAACGGGGAAATCGTGCGTATTGAGTTCACTCATATTTGCTTCCTTATCTTCTTTTTACAGCCCGCACGGCTAAGTTATAAATATTTAACATAACCTACACCGTTTAAATCAATAAACAAGCCGAAAACACCCGAATTCGAGTAGAAAAAGCACTTATTTTTGAGTTAACAGCCAGGAAAACGGGGAAGAAAAACCCGTTTTTTGAAAAAAGTGGGTAAATAACCGGATGCAATGGCTCCGAATCCCAACTTTCCCATAAAAGATTTTAGATTTTTTTCAGGACTGAAAGCCCGCAAGAATTGAATCCCGTAAGGGATGATTATCCGGGGTCTCATCTTCCTTTTTGAGACGCTCGATAAACGTTACCAGCTTTCCTTTTTGTTCCGGGGAAAGATCTTGTACTTCTTCTATTATATATTCCGTGAGTTTGTCGTATTGTTCTTTTTGTTTTACATTTATTAAAAAGCTGATTGCATTAATATTTCTTTTCCCAAGCGGCTTGCCACTGCTAAACCATTTCGACAGTTGCCCTTTGGAAACGCCAAGTTTTTCCGCAAACTCCTTTTTCTGAATACGGTTCTTTGTCAGGTATTCATCAAGCTTTTGTAGTATTTCTTTTGTTTCTTTCATATACCGCTCCTTATGGCGAATAGTACACCCGAAATGACATAATGTCAATTCTTTTTAGAAAAAAGACAAAAAATTCACAAAACAACACTTGCAGTTGTTATTTTGGCTATTATTATTAAGAATAATGCAAATTTAAGTGCCGAAAAAACAATTAGAGGATGCGATAATGAAAAAACTCTATTACCAGCCAAAGATTCCGGACAAGAATTTTGAGATCAGAAAAGCTGTTGCTAAAATTCGTGGCAACACCGGACTTAATAAAGGTGTTATTGTTGAAAAGCTGCTTAAAGATGCCATAGCCAGAACGCCTAAAGAATTTATCCGATCATGACTAAACTTTTTCAAAATTTTCCTGCGGCGGGCGGGTTCTGCAATTTTCTCCTCTTCATAAATAACTCTCGCCCGTCCGTCGCGGGATTATTACGTGGGCCGTAAGCCGTGGGATGTAGGCCGTAAACTGAGAGAAGGGAATATGAAAACTTTAATTTTAGGGATTTTTTTATTAGTACTCGGGGTGGTTTGCCGGGTGATTGAGGAACTGCAGGGAATTTTTATCCACTGGTGGAATGAACGCAAATTCAAAAAACGGTGGAATGGAAGATACCGAAAACAGAGACGCTGAACCGGCTGGTTTTGCCAATAAGACGCGGCACTAATCGTTAAGGCTCCGCGGGTATGGAGAATATTTTTCCCGGTAAGTCGCCGGAGGGATTCCGGAATTCTTTTTAAACGCGCGATAGAAACTTTCAAGCGATTCGAAACCGCAGGCGGCGGCAATCTCCTTTACCGACCGGGTGGTGCCGGCCAGCATGGTTTTCGCGCGATTGAGCCGGCAGTTGGTAAGATATTTGTGGGGGCTGCAGTTTAAATATTTCTTGAAAAGCGCAAACAAATAAGGTTTGCTGACAACGGCTTCCGAGGCAATATCCTCAACCGTTAAATCAGATTCCGCATAGCGTTCCATATATTTTACGGCTTTGCATAATGAATATGGATAATCCGTTCCCACCGGGCGCAGCCGGGACTTATAAGCCTGCCAGTAAAGCTGACAGTAAAAATAAGACCCCATGACCCGGCAATCAAAATCCTTGTTATGGAAACAACTTATCGCCTCGGAGGTAAATTTATCAAGGCTCTCGGAATCTTCCCAGTAAGTTACATGGGGAACGGGGCGTTTCCGGCACTTGACGTTAAAACCGAAAACCATGCAGCGGTACGGATCGTTTTTGTCGGTATCGCTTAAAGTATAATCGCCTTCGATATGCCAGAAAATCGTTCCTTTCCGGCATTCCTGAATTTCCCCGTCAACACTAAAAAATATTTTTCCGCCCAGCAAAACTTCAACGTATTCGAAGCCTTGAGGAACGGAAAAAGGCGTTACCTTGTCAACTTTCGGCGCCTGGTAATAGGCCACGCGATCCAGGCTAAGCAAATTTTCCAAATAATCCGCCAACATAATAACCCCGGCTAAAATAAAATAGTTTTTGTCAATTGAGATTTTCAGTTTATACAGTATAATTTTAAATATACAAGACTTTTTACATAAAGTCAATAATTCAAAAACAAGGAAAAATAAGATGAAACCATTATCCGTACAGTTGTATTCACTCCGCGCCGAAGCCGAAAAAGATTTTACCGCAGTCCTGAAAAAAGTTGCCGATATCGGTTATGCCGGAGTGGAACCGGCAGGATTCTGGGATTTAAGCCCGGCGGAATTCAAA
>JBAYCO010000286.1:0-5841 GCA_041668685.1 Victivallaceae bacterium
ATAAATTCCAGTCGCGTTAACTGACTTTTAAAACATAGTTCTTTTAAAAGCTCTGACTTTATATATTTTTTTCTTGACATACTATTGTTTTTTAATACTTTTAATTCATTATCGCACTAAAACTATATATCAAATCATTAGAAAAGCAATTTTTTTCACAAAAAAGTATTGAAAAACGTATAATGAAAAAGTAAAATCGATTTTAAGGCTCAATATGTTTACAGCTTAGGTCTCGTCTGAACATTTACGCAGCCGGGATGGTTTTATAATATATATTCAAGGAATTTTCTTATGAAAAACGTAAAAATGGGAGAAATGACGGTAAAGGATCTGCGGGAATACCTGAAAGCGAACCGTACGATAATTCTTCCTTACGGTGTGGTTGAACAGCACGGCTACCATTTGCCGCTGGACACAGACATTCGCAACGCCGAAGTAATGGGAGAAAAAATCGCCCGTAAACTCGGCTGTATCGTCGCCCCGACGCTCAATTATTGTTTTTCGGGCGGCATGCTGGAGGGCACAATTAACGTCAAGCCAAATACCTTTTCAAACCTGGTCGGCGAAATTATCGAATCCCTGGTATTGCAGGGTTTTGAAAATATCATCATCATCCCCGGACACGGCGGCAGTGAAAGCCTGTTTCACCTCAAGGAATCCCTGCGTATTCTCAAATGGCTCAATCCCGCCCTCAAGGATACGCTGATTTTGATGGCCCCGCTTTGGGAATTTTCAGAAACCTGGACATCTCTATTCAGATCCCAGGACTACCACGCCGGCAACGCGGAAACTTCATTGATCAAGCACTGGGCTCCCGACGCAGTCAGAGATGAGGTGATATTGGATGAGGAGGAAATTGCGAAAATGCTTCGCGACGATCCCGATTCCTACCAGGAAAGAACGTCTTTTACCGGCCTCAGCCAGGAAATAGTCCACACCGTGCAACGGGAGAGCGTCAAAGTAGGAGTCATGGGATTTCCGAAGAACGCCTGCGTCGAAACCGGCAAAAAAATTACCGATGAAATCCTCCAAGATATTGTTCCGGCCTTAAAGGCTGCAATAGCTACAGCCGGCAAATGCCGAAAAAGCGGGAAGCGGATTCAATCAACGGATAATGAAAAACTGAAAATCATGTCGTTATAAAACACAAAAGTGACCGCCACGACACTCAAAACTTAACCCAAAATATATAAAGATAAAGAATTATAAAACGTTATAGCATTATAAAAAAACAACTTAAGGAAGTATCAAAATGAGCAAAGACGTAGACAAAAAACACATTACCGGCGGCGAAACTGACGGCGGAATAACCAGCTCTTATGCGACTGACGACGGCGTTAAACTGAAAGTGCCTTATTCGTTCATGGGCTCGATATATGACGAGGCCGAAGAACAGGCGGTCCTGGCGGCAATGAAACAGGACACTTTGACCATGGGCCCGAAAACCGCTGAATTCCAGAAAAAATTTGCTGAATTATGTGGTGTGAAACATGCTTTTGCTGTTTCAAACTGCACTACCGGCATGCATGTGGCGACCCAGCTTTTCGACATCAAAAAAGGCGATGAAGTGATCGTCACCCCGAACACGTTTATCGCGACTTCGCTGGTAATCCTCAAGGAAGGCGCTATTCCGGTTTACGCCGATATCGATCCGAAAACCTATAATATCGATCCCGCCTGCGTCGCCAAACTGGTCACGCCCAAAACCAAAGCCATCTATGTGGTTCATTACGGCGGCCTGATGGTTGACATGGACCCGATCATGGAAATCGCGCGGAAACATAAACTGTATGTCCTCGAAGACTGCGCCCACGCCCATAATGCCGAATATAAAGGACGCAAAGCCGGTTCAATCGGAGACATCGGCGTTTTCTCGTTCCATTCCCTCAAGAATATGACTACCTGCGGCGAAGGCGGCATGATGACCACTAACAACGATAAATTCGCCCAAGGTATGGAAATGCTCCGCTGCATGAATCTCACCCATTGGAAAGCGGAAGATAAAAGCTGGAAATTCGGCAACATTACCTGCGAAAAGAAATCCGATCTGGAATATTGGCTGCCTTCGCATTTCGACGTCGACGACTGGAACGGTCACTGGGGAAATAATTACCGCATGAACGAAATCCAGGCCGCCGTCGGCTGCTGCCAGGTCGACAAGGCCGAAATGCTGACCGCGAAACGCCGCGAAATCGGCCACAAACTGACCGCCGGACTGCAGGGCATCAGAGGCGTTACCCCAGTATTCGAGCCCAAAGGCCATAAACACGTATTCCACCTCTACACCTTATGCGTGGAAGAAAAGGAACTCGGCGCCGACCGCGACGAATTCATGAAAGTACTGTACGAGGAGGAAGGCGTCCAGGGAATTCTGCATTATCAGCCGACTTACCACTTCAGCGGCCTCAAGAAAATGGGTTACGACGCGGATCAATGCCCGAACGCCAACGCATTTTTCTACAAACGCGAGCTGAACCTGCCAATGCATCCGAAATTGACGGATAAAGATATTGAAAACATGATAAACGGGATCAGAAATACGGCGGAAAAAGTACGCAGGAAAGCCATCCGATATTGACAGTCTGGTTATGCCTTTTCTGAACTTATCTCTATTTACCCGCCAGCATTGCCTCGATATCCGTTTTGACTTCCCCGGTGGGCCTGATGTCGAATTTTTCCACTAGTATTTTGGCGACGTTCGGCGACAGGAACGCCGGGAGCGTGGGGCCTAAACGAATTCCTTTAATCCCCAGGAAAAGCAACGCCAGCAATACAATAACCGCTTTCTGCTCGTACCAGGCAATATCAAACGAAATCGGCAGATCATTAATATCTTCGAGCCCGAATATTTCTTTTAATTTCAGGGCGATAAACGCCAGCGAATAACTGTCGTTGCACTGGCCGGCATCCAGTACGCGCGGAATACCGTTGATGTTACCGAGTTTGAGTTTATTGTAGCGGTATTTGGCGCAGCCCGCGGTAAGGATAACCGTATCCGCCGGGAGTTGTTCGGCAACTTCCGTAAAATAATTCCGGGTTTTGTGACGGCCGTCGCAGCCGGCCATTACAATAAAGCGTTTGACCGCGCCGGATTTGACCGCGGCAATAATTTTATCGGCCAGCGCCGTCAACTGGCTGTGGGCAAAACCGCCTGTAATCGAACCGGTTTCTATTTCCGTCGGCGCTTTGCAGGTTTTAGCCAGTTCGATAATCCCGCCGAAATCCTTAGCACCGCCGTTTTTGCGGTCGGGAATATGTTTTACTCCCGGATAACCAGCCGCGCCGGTGGTGAATATCCGGTCTTTATAGGAGTCCTTTACCGGAATTATGCAATTTGTAGTCATCAGTATCGGCCCGTTAAAAGAAGCGAATTCCTCCCCCTGTTTCCACCAGGAATTACCGTAATTTCCAACCAGATGAGCGTATTTTTTAAAGGCCGGATAATAGTTGGCCGGAAGCATTTCACCATGCGTATAAATATCCACGCCGCTTCCTTCCGTCTGTTCAAGCAGTTCCTCCATGTCCTTGAGATCATGGCCGGAAACCAGAATACCGGGACGGGGACGGGTTCCGATATTAACTTCAGATATTTCCGGATTACCGTAAGCTCCGGTATTGGCGGCATCGAGAAGCGCCATTATGCGAACCCCGTTCTCCCCGGCTTTAATTACCAAGGCAAACAGCTCATCAGCGGAAAGTTCTTTATCCAGAGCACAAAGCCCCTCAACCAGAAAAGCATAAATATCCTCATCTTCAGTCCCCAGCACCGCCGCGTGGTGCGCATAAGCCGCAATCCCTTTCAGCCCGTATGTCAAAAGCGAACGCAAGGAACGAATATCTTCGTTTACCGTAGACAAGACTCCCACTTCAGCGGTTTTAGCCGGATATTCCGCCGGATCGCCATTCCAAACGGCACAGTCGGGCAATGCCCCGCCGCACGAGCCGCCTTTCCGCAATCGGTCGCGCAAAGCGAATACTTTTCCGATAAGCGCCGTAATGGCTTCGTTGTTAAAATTGGCGTTGGTAATGGTGCTAAAAAGCGAATGCGTGATCAGTTCGCCCACTCTTTTATCCCGCGCTTTGCCGTTCCAAACGGCAACCGCAGCAAGTCCGCGAACCGCGAAAACCAGCAGATCCTGCAACCTGGCAGTATCCTCCTTTTTTCCGCACATTCCCGCTACCGTACAACCCGTATTTTTACAGGTTTCCTGACATTGATAACAAAACATACCCATTTTCTCCTCCCTCTCCTCTTTTGTTCAATCATCAAACTCAAGCGTAACCAGTTCGGCTTTCACGCCTTTGATCAGTTCAAGCTTGCGCTGAAGTTCCACTAATTGGGCTTTTTCCCCAACCAGTTCACAAATGATCAGTCCATGTTCCGAACAATCATTCTGAACCCCCTGGTGCAGCCCCAATCTGGTTTTGATAAGACATCCCCAGGCGGTAAGGGTCTTCTGCACGTTTACGGCAGCGTCTTTACGCTGATCGACCAGAATCAACAATACATTCTTCATAATCTTACTCCTCAATTGTTGGTTAGATATTTATTTTTTCGCAATCTCCAAGGCTTTCGCCGCCAATTTTTCACCAAGTTTCCCGGCTTCCGCAAGCAGTTCCGGAACCGGTTTAAACTGACACTGCAAAGGCTCTTCGGAGATAAGTTCACAATTCATTCTTTTCAGGTATTCCAGTACGGCGTGGGCTCCTCCTTTCGGCGCCCAACCATATGAACCGAAAGCGACGGCGGCTTTTCCGGCCGGAGCCAGACCTTCAAGGTAAGTGAGAACCTCCGCCACCTTGGGCATCATTCCCTTATTCAAAGTCGGAGACCCCACCGCCATTACGGCACAGTCGATGCTTTCCGCGGCCAATCGGGTAATATTTGTGTTTTTAAGGTCATATTTCTTAACGCTGACACCCTTGCGTTTAGCGCCTTCATAAATTGCTTCAGCGATCTTTTCCGTGCTGTGCCACATGGAATCGAAAAATATCAATACCTTGGGTTCCGCTTTACAAACGCTCCAGCGCTTGTACGCTTCGATTATCGTTGCAAGGTTTTTCCGCCAGATGATTCCATGGCTCGGAGCAATCATATCAATATCCAGCCCGGACGCCCTTTCCAAAACTTTAGCGACCTGTCGGCCGTAAAGCATGATGATGTTGGCATAATAAGTTTTCGCTTCTTCCATGACTTCCGCCATAGGCACTTCGTCATCGAAACGCTCGGACCTGGCGTAATGCTGCCCGAAAGCATCCATCGAAAACAGAAGTTTTTCCTCCGGAATATAAGTAAACATGGATTCCGGCCAATGCGCCATGGGCGTATCCATAAAAGTCAAGGTACGGGAACCGAGGGAAATTTTGTCTGACTCGCCAATGACTTTGAATTTCCATTGGGAAGTATCGTAATACATTGACAAAGCTTTTTGGCATTTGGCATTACAAATCAATTCGGCGTTTACACATGCCGCCATCAATACCGGGAGAGAGCCCGAATGATCCGGTTCGGCATGGTTGCATACCACGTAATCGACTTTATCAAGCGGGGTTATGACGGCGATATTGCCCAGCAAATGTTTAGCGAAAGGAGCTTTGACCGAATCGACAAGCGCAATCTTCTCATCTTTTACCAGATAGGCGTTATAGGAGCTTCCACGTTCGGTGCGATAACCGTGAAAATCCCTTACGTCCCAATCTACATAACCAACCCAATAAATGTCTTTCTTTAATTCGGTTTTCATTCTTGTTCCTTTTGATTATTTAGTAGTCGCAGGAGCAGCCTTGCTCCGCGACCTTTAGACTTTACAGCATATTTTACGTTGCCCGGTCGCGGTGCGG
>JBAYCO010000287.1:0-5831 GCA_041668685.1 Victivallaceae bacterium
AAAAGTTTTTGAAGAGGAATTAGGGAAAAGGACACTTTTTTCAAAAAGTGTCCTTTTCTCCCCCAAATAATCCGATTGTCAATTATAATCCGCACGGAAAATTTTATTTTTTATGCTTTTGCCTGTTGACTTTTCGCTATTTTAATGTAAAATATTTTTATGCAAAATATATAAAATAAAATTGCATTAAAATATGTTAAGTAAAACCAGAAAAGATCGCAAGACGGCACAGTTGAAACAGTATATTCTCCGTTCCGGGAGCATTACCAGGGCGGAAGCTGTGGAAAATTTCGACTTGGATATCCGCACCGCTTCCGCCTATCTGGAACAGCTTGCCAAACAGGGCTTCTGCCGCCGGGAAAACAGCGAACCCGACGGGAAAGGCCGCCCCGGTATCATTTACCGGGAAAACACCGGAAACATGGTCTTTGCCGGGCTTGTTATCCGGCAAAGCATGGTTATTGAGCTTGTCCTGACCGATATTGAAGGCAATATCCTGATCCGCAGGAATCTGGACTGCAATTCATCACGAAGCAAATTAAGCATATTTAATTCCATTTCGGAAACTATTAAAGAGATTGCCGGCGGCTGCCCGGAAAAGATATTGGGCGGTATCGGAGTGGCGGTATCCCGCTGGCTTCAGCCGCCGCTGGCTTCCTATGACCTTTACAACGGGCTGGCCGGATTCCTTGAAAAAGAAAGCGGGGTAACGGTGTCCCGCACCCTGAATATCAACGCGCTTGCTTATGATATTGCCAAGTCCGGCAGCCTGAAAGACGTTATCGTTTTTCACGCGGGAAACGTAATCGAGCTGGGCATCATCCAGAACGGACGAAATATCCGGAATTACCTGGAACACGAAAACGCTTTGGCGCATTTGCAGGTGAAAAGAAACGGTCATAATTGCTACTGCGGTAAAAACGGCTGTCTCGAAGCATACGTCACCAAGGGAGCCTTAACCGAAAAACTTTCCGCAATTATGCCGGGAGCGCAAGGATTTGACAGTGACAACCCCAAAGTCAATAAACTCAAAAGCGATACTGTTAATTATTTAGTACAGGCCTGCTCATATTTGGAGGAAACTTATAAGCCGGAACAAATATTCATCATGTTTGACCGCGATATGGCGGAAGCCGTTGTCGTGGAATGTAAAGAAGAAAAAATAAAATGTAAAGTAAGTTATCTGGCCCCACAGCCGGAAAGCATCGTCAGGGGCGCCGCACTGCTGGCGGCCTTTATGACGGTAAATCAATATAAATAACTCTTGCAAAATTTATATTTTGCAAGAGAGTTTTAAGGGTTAAGTTTTAAGTTTTTTAAACTCAAAAAAACTGATTGCTTAAGTACGAAATCCTGTATTTCGCATAAGTCTTTAAATAAATAAAACGGAGACAAAAAAATGAGTTTGAAAGAAAATCTTGCAGTAAACGGCGGCAGTAAATTGAGAACCGAACCGTGGCCGTCCCGCGGACATTTCGGCATTGAAGAAAAAAAGGCAGCAGAGCGGCTTTTTGACAAATCAATCACATCCGGGAACGCATTCGGTTACAACGGGCAGGAAGAAGAAGCTTTCTGTCAGGAATTCGCCGACTTCCTGGGCGGCGGCTATGCCGACGGCGTTAATTCCGGGACGACTTCGGTACACGTGGCCCTGAAAGCGCTTAAACCGGAACCTTTCTCGGAAGTTGTCGTCGGCGCCGTAACCGATCCCGGCGGCATTATGCCGATAGTGGAACAAAGCTGTATTCCGGTCATTGCCGACGCCGCGCCGGGGCGCTACAACACCGGGCCGGAACAGGTGGAGGCGGTCATAACTCCGCGCACCAGCGCTATTATCATAGCCCATATCGGCGGAGAACCGGCGGACATCGAGGGGATCATGGCAGTGGCGAAAAAACACAAGCTGCCCGTAGTCGAAGACTGTTCGCAGTCCCATGCCGCCGCGATCAACGGCAAATACGTGGGGTCTTTCGGAGACATTTCCGCTTTCTCTATCATGTTCGGCAAACATTTTTGTTCCGGCGGCCAGGGCGGAATGGTATTTACTAAAGATTACGAACTCTACAAAGCAGTCCGCCAGGCTTCAGACCGGGGAAAACCGTTCGGGATCGAAAACCCCAACGGCAATGTAATTTCTTCATTGAACTTCAATATGGACGAGTTGCACGCGGCAATCGGGCGCGAACAGTTGAAAAAACTCCCGGCAATTGTGGGAAAACGCCAGGCTTTCGTTCAGCTTCTAAAAGCTAAAGGCATCGGCGGTTTCAGTTCGATCATAATCCCGGAATTACTGCCCGGCGCGGCACATTCTTACTGGTGGTGGCGCTTGAAAGTCGACAGCAGCAAATTAAGCTGTTCAAAAGCTGAATTCTGCGCGGCGTTGAGCGCGGAAGGATTATCCCTGAATCCCTGTTACCGCGGAGCCCTGCCGTATACTTTCGAGTGGTTCCAAAACCGCGCCGGCAAACATCCGTGGAACAATCCGCTTTACAAGGGCGATCCAGAAGCTGAACCGCATACCCCGAATGCCTTCAAGGCAATGGAAGAACATTTCAATCTGGTTATATCCGAAGGCTGGGGCGAAAAGGAAGCCGATGATATTATCGCCATTATCAGCAAAGTGGAAAGCGCATTTCTTAAATAAGGCAGAACCATGATAATCGATATTCACGCACATATCACTTACGGACGTTTCCCTGAATTCAGCACGTTGCTGGGACGGAAACCGTTCACCGCCGATATTCTTTTGAAACGCATGGATATGGAAGGCATCGATAAATCCGTACTGCTGCCTCTGATCAGTCCGGAATGTCTCGATTTCTATGGCGTTTGCGGCAATCAGGAATGTATTGAAGCCGCCCGCAAACACCCGGACCGTTTCATCGCGTTCTGCAACATCGATCCCCGCTCGATGATGAACAGCGATGACAACAGCATCATGCGCCTGATAAAAGTCTATCAGGAATTCGGCTGTAAAGGCATAGGAGAAATGTGCGCAAGCTTATGGATTGACGATATTCGTTATCAGAGGCTTTTCCATAACGCCGGGGAAGCCGGAATGCCGATAATCTTCCATTTTAAACCGGAAGGTTCAACCAGTTACGGCGCTATTGACGATCCGGGCCTGCCGCGTTTCGAGCGAATGGTGAAAATGTTCCCTAAAACGATTTTTGCCGGGCATGCGCCATGTTTCTGGAATGAAATATCCGCCGATGTCACGGCCGAAAACCGCGCCTGCTACGTCAAGGGTAAAATCGAGAAGAAAGGGCGTTTATGGACAATGTTCGCGGAGAACCGGAATTTATACGGCGACATTTCCGCGGGAAGCGCGCATTGCGCCCTCAGCCGCGACCCCGAAAAGGGTTATGAATTCCTGGAAAAATTCAACTCTCAGGTAGTTTTCGGGACAGACCGTTTCACTTCGGCCGACGAACCCGTGCCGCCGATACTGGGATTCCTGAAAAACGGTTTGACGGAAGGAAGTCTTTCCCCGGAAGCCTATGAAAACATAATGCATCGCAATACGGAACGAATATTGAGCGTACATGCTTGAGTTTATGGCGGCTGCTTGTTACGCAGTCAATGGTTTTCTGACGTTAGTCTCATAAGTAAAAAATGGCGGATGTAACGCCTCGGTAGCCTCTTGACGGCTCGAAATTTTGGCGCAACTTGTTGTGCCTGAATAAATACCGCTCTCGCTAAGCGAGGTCGGCTAAAAATAAGCAAAGCGAATTTTTAGCCGACAGTGAGCATGCGAGTACCCTCGTTGCGAGTTATGAGACCATCGGCTTTTCTGCTGAAAATAAATAAAAAAGCGTTTTTTTTTACTTATTTACAGGAAATTTTCTATTTGTGAGCTAGATTATACGTTTCTGATAATTTTATAAAAACAAAAATACAGGATTTTATAAAAAAATAAGAAACAAAAAGGATTAACCATGGGTAACCTGAAAAAGAAGCGCCGCAAAAAAATTGCCAAGCATAAGCGCAAAAAGATCTTGAAGTCGCTTAGACACAAGACTAAATAGTTTTCGTTTTTTACATCCCTCCTGCCGCAAAGCAAGAGGGATGTGTTTTAAAGGGAGCGGGGAATTAATTGGCAATGAAAATTTTTTTTAATATATTTTTGAGCTTTCTATATCCTTTAATGTTTTTGTCCGCCGCGGAAATAGGCGTGGACACAAATACCTCCGACCAGAAATCCCCCATAATCGAACCGCAGTTTTCGCCGCAGGAAAAATCCGACATTGAGGGCTTGAGCCGTTTCGGCGCCTCTATGTTTTTGAGCAGGCATCGGGATATTTCGAACTTTTTGCTGGCGGCGTTGGCGCAAAACCCGAATTCTTCGAGAATACTGGCGTTTCTCCTGAAAAATTTTCAGGACTATGACGTCCCGGAAGCGCAACTGAAAGTTTTTCTTGCTATCGCCGAAGCCAACCCCAGGGCGGTTCCGCTCAATGTCGCGGCTTTGGCCCTTGCCGACTGCGTAAAACCAGTTCACGGCAGTTCCGTTGATTTGAAAAGAAAACTGGCCGAAAAATGTATTGCCGCAAACAACCCGGACAAATTCGACCGGGTACAGCTTGATCTCTTTCAAAGCATTGTAAAAACTTTGAGCATGATTTATCTCAAAGAAAAAAAATATGAACAGGGAGATGAACTGTTCGAAAAGATCCTGAAAAACAAAAACGTTTTCAAGCACAATATTTTTCTTCAGCAGGCGGTTATTTTTTATTCACAGGCGGCCCAGGAAGCTGATACTTCAAGAAGATTCCTCTGGCTGCTGCCGAGCCGGGCAAGTCAGTACGCCGAGAAAAAACGGGAACTCCTCGCATTGCTTTATGAGCGTTCCGACCAGTCCGCTGAAATGAATAAACTGATAAAACACCTCACTTTTCTCCAGAAAATGGAGTTGTACTCCGAAGCAAAAAGTCTGCTCATGGAACAACTTGCCGAAAAACCGCTGGAACCTGTACTGCAAGTGGCTATGGCGGAACTATTCAACAAGCAGGGTAAACACGCCCTTGCCGCGACGGTATGGCGGAAAACTGTCGTGCGAAACCCCGGAAACACTTTCTTTCTCCTGAAACTTGCGGAAAACGAATTCAAAGCAGGTCTATACCGGAATGCCGCGAAAAATTATCGGGGCATATTGAAAAAAGTCCGTGGAGAAAGTGCGCTTTCCATAAAATTCATGCTGGTTCTTGCCGAGCTGCAACTCGGTAATGTCGCCGCCGCGCGGCGTTTATTGGCGACAATGCCGAAAAACGAACGTTTTGCGGAGCTCAGGGCTCACGTTCTGAGTATTTCAGGCAAAGATAAAGAGGCTTTCAGGGAACTTGCCAAAATTGTTTCCGCCTCTCCAAAGACTGACCGGAAACTTTATTTTTTCCGGCTTGCCCTCGCGATTAAAAACAAGGATATAAAGGAGCAATTGAAATGCCTGGAACTCCTTGAAAAAAACTCGGATTTAAAAGACCCGGAAACGGCGAATTCAGTCGGGTACACTTATGCCGACCTCAACCGGAATTTGCCGGAAGCTGAAAAACTGATTTCCCTTGCCCTGAAAAGCAAAGCCGACAGCCCCGAATACCTGGACAGTATGGCCTGGGTGCTTTTCCGGATGAATAAACTGAAGGAAGCCGCGGATTATATTGAAAAAGCAATTCGCGTCAGCGGAACCTACCCGGACGCGGTGATCGCCGATCATGCCGGCGATATTTTTAATGCGCTCGGCGACAGGAAAAAGGCCAGGCATTATTGGAATCTGGCCTTAAAGCTGTTCAGTCTTGATCTGGATAAAAAAAATATCATAATTAAAATAAAGGATA
>JBAYCO010000288.1:0-5829 GCA_041668685.1 Victivallaceae bacterium
ATCCTCCTGAAACCGGCATCGTCCGGTACCGGTTTGATCGCCGGCGGCGCGGTCCGCGCTATTCTGGAGCTCGCCGGAGTGAAAGATATTCTCGCGAAGTCTCTTGGCGCTAATAATTCTTTGAACGTGGCAAAAGCTACTTTCAAGGCGATTGAGTCCCTTTCAAGCAAGAAGGAAGTTCTCGCGAAACGTGGTCTCCAATCTCTATAAAAACCAGGAATTGCCATTATGAAATTACATAACTTAGAAGTTGCTCCCGGTTCAAAACACCGCAGAAAACGCGTTGGCCGCGGCGATGGTTCCGGCCTTGGCGGTACTTGCGGGCGCGGAGAAAAAGGACAGAAAAGCCGTACCGGCGCAAAGATCAGGCCCTATTTTGAAGGCGGTCAGATTCCTTTGTTCCGCCGCCTGCCGAAGCGCGGTTTCAAAAGCCTGAACCCGACAGTTTTCCACATCGTCAACCTGGGTACGCTCGATGCGAACTTTTCAGCCGATGATGTGGTTGATACTGAAGCTCTCCGCACGAAAGGACTTATCGGTAAAGACGATTGCGCTTTGAAAATTCTTGCTAACGGCAAGATAACCAAGGCGCTTACCGTGAAAGCTGACAAGTTTTCGAAAGCCGCCCAGGCCGCGATCGAAGCCACCGGCGGAAAGTGTGAAACAGTATAATTCTTAACTTAGCGGGTAATTCATGTTTGCTGCATTCTGGAATACTTTGAAGATAAAAGAGTTGCGTAACCGTTTACTTTTTACTGCCGGTATCATCGTTTTAGTGAGGGTAGCGGCCAATATTCCGTGTCCGGGAATCGACCCGGTGGAACTGAGTAAATATTTCACTGCGAATTTCAGCAACGCCGCCACAGCCGGCGGGCTGTTCGGGATGGTTGACATCTTCAGCGGCGGAGCTTTAGTAAAATTCGCAATAGCGACTTTAGGGATTATGCCCTACATTACTTCTTCCATTGTAATGCAGCTTCTGACCCCTGTATTGCCTTCTCTCGAAAAAATGTCCAGGGAAGGCGATTCAGGCCGCCAGAAAATAAACCAGTACA
The DNA here is from genome assembly GCA_041668685.1 of Victivallaceae bacterium. Lineage (GTDB taxonomy): Bacteria > Verrucomicrobiota > Lentisphaeria > Victivallales > Victivallaceae > JAHOYW01. The sequence continues at coordinate 1,056 of JBAYCO010000288.1, forward strand.
CCCGTTATTTGACGGTTGTCATATGCCTGGTTCAGGGAACCGTCGCCGCTACGGCGATGCTTAACCCCAGCAAACTGGGCTTGCCCTCTCTCGCCAACAACCAGACGCTGATTGTTATCCAGCCAGGAGTATTCGTTTTTATGACCGTGCTTGTCCTGACGGCGTGTACGATGGTATTCATGTGGCTGGGAGAACAGATCACCGAACGCGGGATCGGCAACGGCGCGTCAATAATCATTACCATTAACATTATTGCCCGGATGCCGAACGCGTGCATCCAGCTTTGGGAAATGGCGCGCCGCGGTTCAACCGCCGCCGGAACGACATTTACCCCGATTCATCTGCTTATCCTCCTGTGTATTTTCGCGGCGGTAACTGCCGCGACCATACTGCTGACCCAGGGATACCGCCGGGTTCCCATTCAAATGGTGCGCAAAACCATTGGCGGACAGGTTCAGGACGGCAGTACTTACATGCCTTTGAAAGTCAATTTTTCCGGGGTTATGCCGATCATTTTCGCCGGGGCGATAATAATGGTCCCCACCACTTTATTCCAAATGCTCAAATGGTCAACCGCGGCGCAGTACCTGCAGCACGGTTCCATCGGTTATATTATCACCTATTCGGCGCTTATCCTGGCTTTCTCCTATTTCTGGGTCGCCAATCAGTTCAATCCTCTCCAGATTTCCGATAATCTCAAACAGCAGGGCGCTTATATTCCGGGCATCCGTCCGGGCGAACCGACAGCGCATTTCCTTGATTCAACCATGACGAAAATTACTTTTGCCGGTTCTATTTTCCTGACTTTTCTGGCAATTTTCCCGATAATGCTGTATTCCAGTTTAAAGATACCTTTCATGGTTGCGTCGTTTTTCGGCGGCACCAGCTTGCTGATTATGGTCGGAGTGGTGCTCGATACTTTAAGCCAGCTCGAATCTCATCTGACGATGCGCAATTATGACGGTTTCCTGAAACGCGGACGCCTTCGCAGCCGCAGCGGGAGATAAATTTTTATTTTAACAGAGGGAGCTTATGGCGCAGCAGCAGGTTATTGCTATTGACGGCCCGGCGGCTTCCGGTAAAAGCACTATTGCCGGCCTGCTTGCCGCAAGGCTTCGTATTCCCTATATCAATACCGGAAACATGTATCGCGCGATAACCATGTTCGCTCTTGATTCCGGCATCAACCTCAAGCGGCAATGTTCCGACGAGGTTTTCGCCCCCCTCCTGAAAAAACTGAAACTCGAATACGTTCAAAACGTCTCCGGCGAATACGAATTGCTGGTAAACGGCGTTCAGCCGGGTTCGAAACTGCGTTCTCCGGAAGTTGCGGCTTTTGTTTCCCCGGTCGCGGCGCTGCCCGGAGTGCGCGAATGGCTCAAAAGCATCCAGCACAATGCCGCTGAACTCGGACTGATCGTAATGGAGGGACGGGATATCGGAACCGTTATTTTTCCCGAAGCGAAGTTTAAATTTTTCCTTACCGCAAGTCCGCTGGAACGCGCCCGGCGGCGGCTCGGACAATCCGGGGAAACGTTTGACGGCGCGACTCTGGAATCCGTTGCCCGTGATATCGCGGAACGGGACCGTATCGATTCCAGCCGGGCTGTGGCTCCGCTGAAGCCCGCGCCTGATGCGGAAATTGTGGACACTACAAAAATGACTATTGAGGAAGTAATCAGCTATTTAGCAGGGAGAATTAATGATGGCCGCTCATGAAATGACTTATCGCGTACCTTATGCCGACACCGACCAGATGGGAGTTGTTTATTACGCCAACTACCTGACTTATTTTGAACGCAGCCGCACGGAAATGCTCCGCGACGCCGGTTTGCCCTACAGCGAATTGGAAAAACGCGGTTATTTCCTGCCGGTAACGGAAGCAGTCTGTAAATACCGGGCTCCGGCCTCCTATGACCAGTTGCTTACTTTCCGTTCATATTTCAAGGAAGCCCGCGGGGTGCGGGTAACTATCGTTTCCGAAGTCTGGCATGAAGATAAACTCCTGGTGGAAGGTTACGTTACTTTAGCCTGTATCGGCCATGACAAAAAACCGGTAAGAGCCCCTGAATTTTTGCTGGAAGCCTGTCAGGCATACCGGTAAAAACGGCGCGGCTGTTCAATTCCTGGAACGAAAATGCTTAGGGGAAACCTTCATATATTTTTTAAAGAGCCGGGAAAAATAATTACTGTCTTTGAAACCCGTTTCGTAAGCGCTTTCGGAAACGGAATAATCCCGGTACTTGAGGAGGTCGGCGGCGTGTTTCAGCCTGGTCATAATTAAATAATTTCTCGCCGGGATTCCCGTTGCCCTGGAAAAAGCCCGCTGAAAACTACGCGGCGACATACCCGCCGACTGCGCGAGTTTTCCAAAATCGATCTGTTCGGCATAATGCCGTTCCAGATAATTTATGGCATCGGCAATACGCAGAAGCGACTGCGCTTCCGGGGCGCTGCTTTTTCCGTAACAGCGGGACAAATGGATCAGCAGTTCAATAAACAGTGCAGTGGCGATGGCCTTAAAGCCGGGTTTTGTTTTAAGGAGCTCATCTTCAAGTTCATCAACCAGTTGTTCCGCTTTTTTAAGGTCTTTGCCGGACAGGCGCAACCGGCTTTCGAACCTGTGGTTTTTGCGGTGCCTGGGCTCCAGGAAAAACAATGAGCGGAAACCGGGCAAATCGCTTGTGTCGAGGTTTTTTAACGCGGGGTTGTCGGGGTCGAAAATGACGTTCACCAGAGCAAGCTGCTCCATGTCGCTGAATTCATGCTCGCGGCCGCCGCTGATAACGAAAACATCCCCGACCGAGACCGGAAATTCAGTTTCGTCAACCCGGTGCGCCCCGTGTCCTTTGGTGATTATCACCAGTTCGGAAAATTCATGGGCATGGCGCGGAAATTCCGGCTGTGGATCGCGGCGGGCAACCGTTATAAAAAAATCCTTCACCAGCACGAAGTCGTCTATTGTCAATCTAGTGTAATGTTTCATGATGTTTTTAGTATTCGCGAGAGCAGTCTTGCTCCGCGACAGATAGCTATAGACTTCACTGAAATCATTGATTTCGGATGCCGGGGCAAGGCTGCTTCCGGCACTACTTTATATTAAATTTCACTGTCATCCCGTAACTTGCAAATTTAAGTTATTTCTATCATATTTTGAGCTTGAAAAGTTTATTTTCCCGGATACCCCATTTTTCGTTTTACATCAATCGCTGCATTGTGCGTTTTCTGGAGGGCGAGTGTCCTCACGAGCCGAAACACGATTAACGTATTGGGGTTTTCCTGGAGGGCGAGTGTCCCCACGAGCCGAGACACGTTCAACATCTACGGCTCGACAGAGTCTCGCCCTCCACAAATTTCGTATCTCCCGATTTACGATGGGATGGCTCTGATTAAATTTCATATGCAACTTCAACCCGTCAGGCAAAAGACAATTTTATCCTGAAATGTATTTCCTCGCCGGGCTCGATAAATTTCGCCTTTTTATTCGCGATATCCGCCGCGCGCCCGGAAACCGTAGTATTTGTCGGTTCCAGCCCCAGAACATAAGCTCCGGCGCCCAGCATCTTCCATTGCATCAGATTGGGAAGCGTAGAAGTATCCCATGCAAGTTTCACTTCCAGGCCGAGAAGCGGATTAAGTAATTTTATTTCAGCAAAACCGGTCTCATCAGCAGGGATTTCATGCAGGAAACACTGTTCCTGGAACCCTGGAACAGGCTCCTCAAATAAATACCAGCGGTCAACGCCTTTTGACGCTTCCGCATCCCTGGGAGAGAGTTTATGTTCCGCCGCTTTCAGCGTTGCCGCCGGAGAAATTGCGGGATAGCCGAAATTACAATGATACAGTATCTGAAGCACTTCACGGGCGGCTCCTTCATTGGTAACTTTATCCGTCAGGTAAATCGTATTGTCGCCCATTACGGTCGTTATTTCACGCTCAATCCTGAGGTTTTCCGCAAACAGGGCGGCTTCCCGCATTTTTCCTTCCGCTTTAAGGATGAATTTATCGTCCCGCCAGAACTGCCGGAGGCATAAATTTTCAGCGCTTTGGTGTCCGATGCGGCCATGCAAACCCCATTCCGGTTCAAGAACCGCGCCGCTGTCTTCACCCGGAGGCCCGACATTCCGCAAGCCGCAAGTGGCAACCATGCCGCCCGCCCACGAACGCAGCCAGCCGAAACCTTTCGGCTCGAACTTAGCGCCGTTTACATAACCGGCCGGAGCCCTGAAGGAGATCGGAACCCCTTTAAAATACGTGTCCGCGATATCCATGCCGCGATCCGGGACGACCGTAAAATTCAATCCGGAACCATTATTGAAATCGATTATCCTCATTCCGCGTCCGTTGCCGTCTTCGAGCGAGGACAGACGACAGCGGGCGAGCTGTTCCGGATCGGCGGAATATCTTCTCAGTTCTTCTCGGCCGACTCGGCAATAAGCTGTTTCTTGCGGCATTTTGTTCTCCCTGTGCTAAAGATACGGATTATATTTTTTTTCACTGCCGACTGTGGTTGCCGGGCCGTGTCCGGGATAAAGCTTTAAATCTTCCGGCAGGGTCATCAGTTTGCTTTTAATTGAGTTTATGAGCTGTTCATGGCTGCCGCCCGGAAGATCGGAACGTCCAACCGAACCGCGAAAAATCGTGTCCCCGACAAATACCGCGGGAATCTGTTTGAAATAATAGCAAACGCCGCCGGGAGAGTGTCCGGGCGTTTCAATAAGCTCAAAGTCATTGGACGGAACTGTCGTCACGACTTCCGGCAGATCAACGGCGG
>JBAYCO010000289.1:0-5824 GCA_041668685.1 Victivallaceae bacterium
AATTGAACCCGCGCAAAAGCTTATCGAGCTCTTTCTCTGCAAATTCATGTCCTATTTCCAACGGATGCCCCGAACAGTCAAAACGGCTGAAAGCCTCGGCAATCACCTCACAGAATTCCCGCATTTTGCGATCTCGGAATTCAAAAGTCAATTTGGAACCGGGCCAGGTCCAGCCAACACTCAAAGGGGTTTCGCCCCAACCGCAAGCCCGCCGGCCACCGGAATCTTCAACCGTCACTTTAGCGCGGGCGCAGGTTATTTCTTCCATAACTTCGTTGCCGAATTTCAAAGGCACCCGCATCCGGACGGGAATAAAATAAAGTTCGACGCCGGCCGTTCTTGTATCTGTCTGCATCAAGAAGTCTCCTGGTTGGGGATATTAATTTCAGTCAGAACATACATGAAAAAAATACAATTAGCAAGCTGTTCTCTTTAAATTTCGGAGCTAAATATAACAAATTATTTCTCTTGCCCAGTTGCGTTTATTCTCATTTGGTGATATTCTAGTTGAACTTTCAGACTAAACAGCAAAAAACTGAGAAACTATGAAAATTATCACTACGCTAATAGAATGTCTTTTATTACTGTCGCTCGGCGCCTGTATGAATCTTTCCGATAAAAACAACGAACACGAAACAAGGATCGGAATACTCCTGCCGATGTCCGGGGAATACTCCTTCCGCGGCCGGAAAACGCTTGACGGGATATTCCTCGCCCATGACCAGATCAACCGGATAGGCCCGGTGCGGGGAAAAGCTGTAAAACTGGTGATAATTGACAGTAAAAGCACAGTCAAGGGCTCACGCGCCGCAATGAAGCGGTTTATAGAAAAAGAAAATGTCTGCCTGGTAATAGCCGCCAGTACGACCGCCAACGCCCTCGCAATAAAGCCGCTCGCCGAACGGGCCCGCCTGCCGGTTTTGCTGACGATAGCCACAGGTAATATTGTTACGGAACGCAATCCATATATGTTCCGCTGCTGTTTTACTGACAGCGTTCAAGGAAAAGCCATGGCGGACTTCGCTTATAAGGATAAAATGTTTAACAGCATCGGCATCCTGTTCGACCTGAATGACCAAGTCACCTATCGGCGTGACCTGGCACGGGCTTTCGCCTCGGAATTCAAAAAGATTTCCGGCAAATCCGCAACTGAGATCGGATACTACAGCGGAAACGGAAGTCTCTTGCCGCCCCTTATCAAACTCAAAAAAGCCAAGCCCTCGGCAGTTTTTGCGCCCAGCGACGTCAAGGACGCGGCGACAATCCTGAAAGAAGCGCGGCGCAACGGCCTGAACGCTACGTTCCTCGGCAGCGACGGCTGGGACAGGCCGGAGCTCTTTGAAAACTGCGGCTCCAGACCGGAACCATGTTATGTGAGTTCGATGTTTTCGATGGAATCAGGATTACCGGACGTAAAGGAGTTTGTCCGTTCGATAAAAGCAAGCACCGGCTCGGAGCCCACCACTGACACGGCTCAAGCCTATGACGCCTTGAATATCGTCGTAAAAGCTTTACGGTTATCAAGATCCAGAACTGATATCAGAAGCGGCCTGTACCAGGTGCGCAATTACCATGGAGTAACCGGGACCACCAGCATTGAAGCAGATGGCAACGCCCGAAAAACAATATTTATAAAGGAAGTGGTTAAAGGTGCAAATGGAAAGTCCGCCTTTAAGCTTATAAAGACCATTTCTCCCCATTAATTTAAAAATAAGGAAAAAGTAATGAGCTATCTTGTCAAGTATGCCCCTGACGTAAAACTGGATGCTCCCTGGGACGGGGCGGCATGGGAAACAGCCAATATTATAAATATCAACATTTTCCGGGACCGCAGCAGCGATCACCACCCGGAAGTCCAATGCAAACTCCTCTACAACGAAAACGGCATATATGGTTTATTCCAGGTCAAGGACAAATATGTACGCTCAGTTTCGACAAAATTTCAGGACGGAGTCTGCGGAGATAGTTGCGTTGAATTTTTCGTGGAGCCCGGCGGCGGCAAAGGTTATTTGAATTTTGAATTCAACTGCGGCGGCAATATGCTGGTATATCAGGTAATAAACGCATCCCGAAACGAAAATGGGTTGAGGGAATACTACAAACTGACCGAGGATGATGTCGCGGGAATGGAACAGTTCACCACTATGCCGCCGGTAGTGGAACCGGAAATCACCGAACCCGTGACCTGGCGCCGCGGTTTCTTTATTCCTTTATCGGTATTTGAAAAAACCACTGGATTGCAGTCCGCAAAACTTTCCGGACAAATTTGGCGGGCCAATTTATACAAATGTGCTGATAAAACCTCACATCCTCACTGGGCATCGTGGCAGCCGTTGACAGCAACAAATTTCCATCTGCCGGAATGTTTTGGTGAAATAACTTTTGAATAAGTCTATCCGACCTTTGCGAGCGGATGAATGTCTTCTTCGGTTAAGTCCAGAGATTTTGCGAAACTTTGCAATTTATCAAGAACTTTGAAACCGTTCGGGGAGTGAGCGTCGCTGCCGAGAGTAAATTTGCAACCGGCTTTCTTGGCAAGCGTTAATATCCGCACCGGAGTCTCCAGACTGAAAAAACGCTGATGCTGAGGATTCGGGAAATAACATTTATTGATTTCGATGCCGATATTATTCGATGCCGCGATTGAAAACGCGTCGGTAAATTCGGCATCCGACAAAGTCCTGACTGCGGCGTCATAAAGGTCTGTATAGCCATATGGGAAAAACGGGTGAGCCAGAATATCCGCCAGCCCGCTTTTCGCCGCGGATACAAAAAATTCCAGCATATGCCGCGCCAGCCCCGCGGGGGTTTCTTCTGACGGCTGCATGACGAAACCTTTCATATGAAAATGATCCGTCGCCATGGTCACAAAATCGAGCTTTTCCTTGAGTTCAGTTGTTATTCCGAAAATCCCCGGCGCTTTCATGTCGGCCTCACAGCCTGCCAAGACTTCGATTTCCCATTTATGCGAATGGATAAATTTATGCAGTTTGAGGTTTTCATCACCATTCTGCGAGGAATAAAATCTACTGGGCCGTACTTTTTTCGAATGCCATACGTGATCAGTAAAGCCTATTTTTTTATATCCCCTGGCAACCATGATGGGAATTATATTTTCAGGTTTCTGAATATTGCTGTCGCAGCAAACCGAGGCGGTAGTATGAATATGCATGTCCGAATAAAATATCATCTTTCAGAGTTTCCTTTGCAGGAACGGCCAACTGACTGTCCCCGGACATAAATTTAAAATAACCGCCTTAAAATTCAGTTTTTTCAACCGGACAGACAGTATTCTTTTAAAAACAACCATGCGGAATATAAAGTATAAAATATATTTTGTCAACTTTTAAAAATATATTTCTCACTGCCGTGAACTTGTGAGCTACAAGGGTGACGCTTTGGGCAGAAGCTAAATCACGTTATACTAAAAAACCTGTTTTTTTTGCCTATTCCACATTGAAAAATCAATTTTACCTTATACTGTAATTGGCTCACAGAATGGTGGACGTAGCTCAGTTGGTTAGAGCGCCTGGTTGTGGCCCAGGAGGTCGTCGGTTCGAGTCCGATCTTCCACCCCATTCTTTTTTTACCGCGCCACAAGTCACATTTTTGTAAAATTACGCATATCCCCTTGCTCCAAAAGGTTTTGCAAATCCTGTATCAAAACAGAGAACACAGTATAAATCACCTAAAACCCTTAATTTGGCAGTTTGGCTCTCTGTTTATCCGTTTCAAAGGGACTGGGCTCTTTGAAGCGACAATGACTTATCTGCCTTATCACAAAAGCTTTAATTCCATTAGAGAAATAAAAGCAGTTCGAAAACTGGATTTTTTCAGAGACTCAATTCTTTAAAAAGCACAGCAAATAATTATTCCAAGAATACTGAAACTACATTTTAAGCTCAAACTTGCCTTCTATTTTTCAAAAAATTGAAAGTTGGGAGACGCAAAACGGAGTCTTTTGTTTTGGAAATTTGAACTGCCAGATCCGCCAAGCATCAATCATCATTACCTGTTCACCGTTTAGAGTAATCTGATGCGGTTAAACAAAGATAAATTGTCGAGGTTCAGGCGTTTTTGTCCATCGGAGGAGTATTTCGGTTGAAAGGCTTGCGCGGCGCCTTTGGGAAAACTTTCATATAGAATGGGCGGATGAGGTTTTTCAGGTTGCTTTTTATCTTCCAGCGTAAAGATTTCAACCAGTTCCATTGCCCGTCAAGCAATTCACTATAAAAGCGTGTCGCATCTGCTGAAAGTGCATTTGAATTAGTACTCAGGAACTGACGTTCTTCGCAATCCAGAGATTTTATGATCAACTGGCGGCATTGCTCTTTGTATTTATTTTTAATATATTGAAAGTGCCAGAACGAAACGTTCAATTTGAAAGCCAGGAAAACTGAGTCATAAAGATGAAAAAAGCGATATTCTTTCAGAAAGCTTTTGCTGCGATCAAGGATTTCGATCATGTCAAGATAGTGTTTTCCCCGTTGTTTGACAATTGAGCCATTCCGCATACGGTAGAGATAAAGTTTATCCGTAATGAGCGCAATTCTGGAGGCAAGGCACAGACATTGGAAGTGAAACAAATTATCTTCAAAGCACAAGCCTTCGGCAAAGCGTAATTTATGTTTCCGGATGAATTCGGTTTTTAACAATTTTGACCAGGCAAAGCAATAAGTAAACACTCTGGATTTTTCATCGGGTGTGCTCAAGCACGCGGGGCTCCAACCGGAAAAATCGAAGCACTGATTTTCTTCGATATGACCACGAGAGTAAAAACACTGATGGCCGCAGATTACAAAGTCAGTGTCATGTTGACGGATGGCTCTGAATAACTGCTCAATACAGTTTTCCCTGATCAGGTCATCGGAATCGACAAAATACACATAGGGAGCGGTAACGTGTTCCAACCCGGTATTTCTCGCTGCCGACAGGCCGCCGTTTTCCCGGTTGACGATCATAATTCTGGGATCGCGTTTACTAAATGAATTCAATATCTGCGGGGAAGCATCTGTTGAACCGTCATTGACACAAATGACCCTTAGCGGGACTGTGGTTGCCTGTTGCAGAATGGATTGAAGGCATGGTTCAAGGTATTTTTCCACATTATATACCGGGACAATAATATCAACCATACCGACACTTCCTCATCAAATAAACTGCCAATTGTTTCAGGTAATATTTTATTAGGCGGTTGATATTCGGTATTTCCGCCATACTTTTACGAAAGATTCCTCCCGTCATGGCTGTAACACCCACCGTCGGCAACCACCGCATTTCTTTATAGCTGCGACTATACAAGCGGACAACTTGCTTGCACTCCAAAAGTGCGGTTTTATGAATCTGACTGGGACCATATTTTTCCATGCTGAGAATATATCCTGATTTCAGCGAAACACAAGTATATTTATTTTGCAAGTTTGAGAAAATAGATTATGTTCATATTGAGATAAGGTAAAGAATGCTATACATCATACTCTGTCGGTTGTTTATGAGATTCTTTAAAACTTACCCTGGTCCAAATCAGGTTTAAGCGAAACGATCTCTGGGAAAAACCATTCTGCAACTTATTATAGATTAACGGCTTATTGTCAGAGAATAAAAAACCACGCCCAGAGGACGTGGTATTGCCTTAAACTCCCCATAGGGGAGCGGGAAACGTTAACATAGAAGGAAACGGTTAATAATGTAGCTCAAGCGTCTTGAGTCATAAATTGGTAAACGTTGTTAAGCAAAGGGACACAACCGAGACGGGAATGTTGCCTTTCGCTACGCTCAGGCTCAGCCTACGCAGAGTGTGCTACATTCAGGTTGTGCCGCGTTC
>JBAYCO010000290.1:0-5812 GCA_041668685.1 Victivallaceae bacterium
CTGGGCAATATTGCCCGTTACATAATACCCGGCATTTTTCAGGCGGGAGACCTTATCTTCCAGTAATTGACTATCAACTATTTCCGGGAATGGATAGGTCTCTATTTCCTTTATCGAAGTAAAGCCCTTCAACCCCAAATGAGGTATACGGGCAGGCTTGCAATCTGCAATCAATGTCTTATATTAAGTCAGAGTCTTTACACCTATCTTTTTAAAAAAGTGGTCCAGAGCTGGGGGGAAGCTCATTATTAGTTGATAAGTTCTAAATTAACAAACAAAGAGACTGGGGATTGATGATCAGGAACTCGGTACTCTCAAGTAATATTTATTCCCCAATATTTATTAATTTTATTTCCAATATTTTCTGTTTTAATTCTTCTGCAATTTTTACCGCCATCTCTGTTTTATGCAGGATATACAGCAGTTCTGCCATGGGAACAGAATCCACTGAATTTACCGTAGGCAATAACGAGATTTCACGATTGATTTTAGTCAGTAAAGTTTCTGTTTCCTTCAACTTAGAATCATCATTATATTTATTTTTTGTTCTCGCAACAAGTTCCAAAGAATCTTTTAGCAGATGCAAATTGTCATCGATACATTTTTTAATATATAATTTCCCTTCGTCTCCTTTTAAATATCCGACACATTTTAAATCCACCTCGTCCATAAAACACAATCTGGCAAAATTTTCCGGTTCATGGAATCTATTTACCAGGTAAGCCCAAGAACTATGTTCCGGAGTTCTGCTTCCGGCATACCGGGAACGGCATATATTGGCATACCAAATATTATCTTTTCCGGGAAATTCCCACAACAAGCTATATGGAATTTCTATTTCCGCCGACCAGAAATCAGAACCGCAATACGATTTGGCCGTCCACCACTTGTGAACATTCAATTGCGCACCTGTATCCGGAACCCCTTTGGTTTCAGTGAATTTTTCTCCCCATGGAGACACCGCCAGATGTCGGTACCAGCCATAAGCGTTCTCAGGTAATAAAAATATTTCGATACAGTCATTGGCCCATATTGCTTCTTTGCCAGGTTTTAACAAACTTATTTCCGGCTCTTCACAAATTACCGCTATATAAAGAGCTTCATTAGTATAGCCGATCTGAAACAAAGTTTGTTTTTTCGCCAAAGTGTTATTACCGCGCACCTTAAGATCAACAAAACCTTTCGTCTTGGGAACACCGCGCCATACCGGATCGTTTTTCACCATTCCGTCCAATTCAGGCCTTTTACCTAAACGGTAACAATTACAAGACCTTTTCACCTTAATTTCAGGTGATGGAGCCTTCCAGCCGTGAGTTAATGAACTATATTTGGACTGCGCCTGTACACTATTTATCGCAAACATGATCAAAAGATAATACTCCGCAATTTTAATTTTCATGATTGCCGATCTCCAATAACGCAAGAATATTGTCGATTATTTCGAGTCTGATAGTATCCAGATTGCGTTTTCCTAAATCCTCTTTCTTCAGATTTGCAAGAAAATTTTCAGCTTTCCGGATTGCCCCGGCAAGTGCCGCAGCATTTTTCTTCTTGGCATCATCTATTTTGTTCTGCAATGTCACGAGATAACGCCAGTCATCTACGCCTTCCCGATAACCTTCCCATTCAACGGTATCAATCACTCCGTCAACGGTCGGGTAAGCCATGGTTTCATTGCGGTTTTGCATGCAATCAAAATCATTCCAGGGATTCCCGTAAGATGACATATAAGCATTATTCATTCCTCCGTCATAATTATTTTGCCAAAGCCGCAGTCCATAGTTGCGCCTGTAGGTTTCCGGAAATTCAAGACCGGTTTGCGGATTAGCATAACAAAATATTTTATGGCCTTTACTGTGCCATCTGGCGGCTTCTTCTCGGGACGGATAATGAGCTAAAACCATAGCGTCCTGAATATCTCCGGCAAGCTCAAAATTAGTCGGTTTCCTGAGAAAACCGGAACAAAATATTTTGCCGCCGATCCCATGGAAAGCTTTCCACAACGGAAGTTGCCGTATGATATTATCCCCTGTCATTTCATCTTTTCCATAAAAGTATACGCCTTTGCTTCCACAACCTTGGGATTTTATAAAATCAAGTATTTTTTTTGCCGCAGTCTGCACCTTCCTTATTTTTGGGGGATCATTTATGATCGGAACATTATTATCATGCAAGTAGATGCTGTCTACATCCACACCCGCATTCCGCCGGATTTCTAGCATTTTTGCAACCTTAGCCTGGTCAAAAGAGTTGCCCTTTGCCCACCACGTCATACGAAATAGTGGATTAGTTATTCCGTGCGCCACAAGATTTTTCATTTCGTTAGCGTATTGTTCAGGGTTTTTGCTTTTGTATCCTGTTCCGACACCACCTTTCCCATTTAAGTCCAATTCTCCGCCATAATATATACTTTGTGCGGTAGGGAGTTTTGACAGTTTAAATGGCAACACCCTGAGTTTCAAGTCCAGCTCTCCAGAGTAATTCTTTTTCGAAGAACTGATTTTTATCTTCCCTTTATAAATTCCTGGTTTGGCGTCATCAGGAATTTTCATGGTTATCCAGAATTGCTTATTGGTATTCTGCGGAATGCTTACGGGGAGAAGTTCCTTGCTGTCTTTAACCGGGAAAGCCTCGGGATCATAAGGAACCCAGTAATACCACCTGATACTTTTTTCCTGTTTGATTCTGGCAATATTCTTTGTTGTATCAGGATAGTCGCTTATACAGCGATATTCGATCCGTTCATTCGACAAACCACGGTTGAAAACGAGTTTTATATAGTTGGCTTTTTTATTAGTGTCAACCTTTATTAAACTATCATCTTTAAGCAGAAGCTCAGGCGCCGGGAATTTGGCGAACTGATAAAATGTCGATGTCTTGCTATTGCCACCGACATACCAGCATTTCACTACTCTTATATCAACTGCAGAAGCATTGATTTTTCCATCAGGGGATTTTAAATCGGATGATGCCACCATAACTTTGTCAATTTCATCAACCGATTTCATTACAAAACCTGCCGCCTCATATTCTCCCGGACAGCCAATGATTTTAATCTCGTTTGAAATTTCTCCAGGCACTGAAACACTGTCGGGAAGAATATTTCTAATTTCATCTTTCATGGGGTTGACAACATAGGTAATAAATCCTTCTTGTTTGATCACGCTTTCTTTCAGGCCCACAATAATATCTTTGCAGAGAGAAACCCAAAGAATTCCCTGCCGCGCATTTGCTTCTCCCGTTCCTTTCCCGCAGAGTGACTTTAATTCCCTCAGTTTGCGCAAAAGCCAGCTGTTCCAGTAGCTGAGCAGGGAATTGTCTTTGTCGGCAATTGAGGAAATTTCCTTTTTCAATAGTTTTATTGACAACGCCAGAGAATTCATCTGCTCTATAGACGCTATTTTTGAAGTAGATTCCTCTAATTCAATCTCTTCTGTTTTTAACTCTTTAAACATCATACTTTGTTTCCGACCTTTTGTGTAATTACAGAGTAAGAGTAGTTCCCCTATCTTACCTTTACGCATATCACTACCTTTACGCGGTTTGCCTTGCCATCTTATCCATTTTACAGGAACTGCGCCAACTTTTTCATAAATATACATTGCGCAATGGTAATGTTCGCGAACTCCTGTCCCTGCCGGATAAGCCTTACCTGCTGGCTTACTTAAAGTTACATTATAAACTCCGTTTTTCCGTTCAATGTTCGTGATTATACCGGGGGTATAATTGAAATTAGGCAAATCACTTTCATCTTCTTTCGCATTAAACGCCACAAAAAATGTCTTGCCTTTTTTCCATTTGGAACCGTCTGTAACTTTTATAACGGTATCACTTGCTTTACAGGAAGCGGCAAGTTTGGTTAAAGTACTCTTGATCCCACTTACCGTACCGCTTGATATAAATTTCCATTCTTCCGTAAACGGGGCAATGCCGAGATAAGCATATGACGGCTGGTTCCCAACAGCCTTCACCCAAACAGAAGCTTTATAATATTTTTCAGGATCGATTCGAAATTTTTCTTTCGAAAAAATTTTCTTTTTCCCCTTAACCAGATACGCCTTTTGCCCATTTCTTTCCTGACGGACGAGAGTAGCACCGCCAAGAAAATAATTTTCTTTTGAAAAAACTTCTTTCGATTTTTCCTGACCAGCAGGGTTTATTTCCTTACTTGAACAATGTAAAGTTATGATTGCGCCAGCAATAAAAATTCCCGTTAATTTAGATTTTTTCCGTGTCATTTCAGTTTCCCGTTGATTATAAATTAATTTTGAGTTTATTGTTTTGGGCGGAATTGTTTAATTGCAACGTTTATCGCAACCGGGTTCCGATTAACCGTAACAACCGCGTAGCTCATTGCCTTGGTAAGCGGACACAAATATACCGGGATTCCTTTGTATGAAGAACTTATTTGTTCATGTATATGGCCATTGAATACAGCAAGTATTTTATTGGCATGCCGATCGATAATACCATACAGTTTATCACTTGGAGGAATGGTCAAATTTCTTTTGTTATTCCATTTTCCGGCTTCATAGGTAGCTTTTGTTCTTAAAGGAATATGAAACAGGAGAACGGCTTTTTCCGCATGATCAAGTTTTTCGTCCAGCCAGGTGTAATCGTCTGGGGACAGGACATTATCATCATTGTCTCTGAAAACACTTTTTTTAACAGTAAACCATACGAAATCAATGCCCTGCCATTTAAACGATCCTTTTGCTTTCCCGATATATTTTTCCGCTTCTTCCAAAGTGTTTTTCCCGATAAAATCATGTCCGGGGCCAAGACTTTGCATAAACTGAATTTGCGGATATTGTTTTATGATGGATTTATATAATGCCGTTTCCCGTTCGAAATATTTCGGATATTTATAGAAACCCGCCATAACTCTTTTGTTATTTATTATAACATTGTCAATAACGTCGCCGACGATAAAAATAATTTCAGGTTTTTGTTCAGTTACCTCCGAGTCCAGGAAATCACGAAAAATTTTTGTTTTATCAGGCCAGCGACCTTCCGGTAAAGATAAATGCAAATCACTGGTTATTATTATGCGGGGGTTATTTCCTTTTACGCGTTCTTTGGCTTCCCCGGCATCAGAGATCATTCCGGCAAAAATTGTAACAATGAAAATAAATAGAATTAGTAAGACCTGTTTCATAATATCATTCCTGGTATTTGCTGACAAAACAATAGTTTAGTATTTTATAAAAATCCTATTATGGATAATGTTCGACATAGTTTGCGTCAAGGTAATCATGCAGACCATGTTCTTCAAGCTGTGCGCCTCCTGCAATAGCTTTTGCGTGACCGTCAACAAAAGCGACATTCGCGGCATTTGCGTGTCTTAAGTGAATTCCGCCGTCAGAACACTTGCTGTTTTTGAAAAAACGGTAAATTTGTTTAGGAAAATTTGAATTTGACGGCCGACAGACAGTATCCGCAAACAGCGGAATTTGTACCGGGGTTAAATTTTTTTCCGCAGGGAAATAATAACCTTTATACCAGCCGGATGAATTAGGATTGGGAATTGTACATGACAGGTCAAAACATGCGCCGTAAACAAAATAATCATAAGTAAAATGGGAAGGTTCCTGACTAGGACAAAGTAAAATATCTTTAGTAGTCGAACCCAAATAGCCACTGTTGTATAAAGTATTTCCCCAACGTCCGCTACCGCTGCCGCTATCCCAGGCGGCAACAAAAATTCTATTATCCATGGTATAAGAAATCGCCGCCAGATTAATCTGCTTGAGTCGCCCCAAACAGTTAATTCCTTTCGCCTTTTCCCGCGCTTTGCCCAATGCCGGAAGCA
>JBAYCO010000291.1:0-5806 GCA_041668685.1 Victivallaceae bacterium
CTTCATTGGCAATAACCGGATAGTAGAATATGACGGTATAAATGTAAAATTCCGTTATAAAGACGGTCGAACCGATGAAATAAGATACCGGACACTGAACGCTTTGAAATTCATGCTCCTTTACTTGCAGCATGTGTTGCCGTCAGGTTTTATGAAGACCCGGTATTACGGACTTGAGGCCTCCGCAAACAAGCAGAACCGCCGGGAAATACGATTGCTTATTTTAACAAGTAGCCATCAACCTATGCCGGAACCGGAAGAATTTATCAAGCCGCCGCACTTGTGCTCAAGGTGTGGGGTAGAAATGAAAATCATCGAATACCACAGTAGACCGCCACCTGAATGGGAAGACTGTCATGAATAAATTAGCAATTCAGGTTTTAACCATTTTCAACCGATTTATAACCGGAGGCAATCTTATTGTATGCGAGGATGATATTGGTATTTTTCAGGCGAAATCAAGAGGCGCAGGCATTATGGAAAAAGCCGCATACAGGATAGATCATTCACAATTTCCATATATAAAGGTAAATCACATTACCCGATTCAATACAATTTCGTTCTCATTGCAATCATAGCCCAAAGCAATACCCGTATGGCCAATCAAGCTCAGTTCAAACAGGATTATTTATGCGACAAGCGCAAAATAAATCCTTAAACCATTCCGGGAAGCGGAAGTTAAGCGTGTGGAAAAATGGCAGGAAAATAATCCCGGTCATCGATCAAAGAGAAAAAGTGCGAAAAAGTCCGAAAATAATTATGTGTTACGTGATTTCGGTCGAGGCGAAAACCGTATTCGAACATAAAATCATCTCCTTTGAGTTTTAAGTTAATTATTATAATAATACGAATATTCGCCCTTAGGGAAAACTGCCGGCACAATGACCAGCAGTGCCGCGGCAAAAACAATTGCCACGGAATAAATCAGAAAAATCGTCTGATAATGACAGAAACTGACACTGCCGATATGCCATTCCGTTGCCAGCATGCCACTGCCCAGAACCAGTGAAGTGACCAGCCTCGACAACCCGGAACCGCCGTAATAAAAAGTCCCGCAGAACGCCATCGCCATAATCTTGTTGCCTGGCGTAGCCAGCGCCATCATCTCGCTCGTGGAGGCGATATTGGCGATCGCGAAGGTAAAACTATAGATCAACAGCAAAGCGGAGAGCACTGCATAGGTAAAGTTGGGGCTCATAGTATTTCTGCCGATACAAAAGATCAGGATATTGGTCAGGGCATAAATAAAATGAATGCTCAGAAAAGTGTTTTTCAAGCCGAATCTTTCGATGATTTTACCGGCGCAGATGGAGCCGGGGAGCATTCCGCCGAGCGTAATCGAAGATATGATAACGATAATGTTGTCCGGGGCATGCAGATATTTTTTTAAATAAAGCGTTGCCAGCGGAATGGTGCCGTAGGCGGCGAGATTGAGTACGAACAGATAGACCGAATATCCAGCTAGGGGTTTATTAGAAATGGCGAGCAAAAGTCCCTTCTTGACCTGATAAGTTTCTTTTTTCTCTGTCTTGAATACCGGTATACGGGCGATGAAAAAAATTCTCCCAGAAAAAATAAGCGTCGCGATTAGCAGTACCACCTGCAAATGCCACAACGGCGGATTTTTACCGATGCACAGCCCAACAACGAAAATAAATACGGCTGAGGACAACTGCCACCAGAAACGCATTTTGCTCAGATAGGCGTTCCGCCGTTCTTGAGAAAGAAAAGTATCGAGCATCGGAAACCAACTGGCGATATAACCGGTCTGGAATACTGCAGACATCATCAGGAACAGGATTAATACGGCAACTGCCGCCGTTCCGAAGAAGGGCGCGGCAACTACCATAAGGTAGGCGCAGAACGTCAGGGAACAGACCCGCAGGATCAGATTCTGGTTGCCGAATTTCGCGGCCAGCAACGCCATCGGTATGATCGTGATGCCATTGAATAGCGGGATCAGGGAGGTAGTGATCAGCGAAAACATATCGTTCGCTCCTAGCATAGTAGCATAGAGGATAATGATGGCGCTGTCAACCAGCGTTATATCGCCAGTCGCTCCAGCGCAGACCGAAAGTATCGAATCGCGTTCCGCCGCTTTTGCCCGTTCCGAGGTTAACTCCACTGTTTTTGAAAAATTGAGCATTGCACTCATTCCTATTTTCCCATATCGGAAATATAGCCTATTCGACCAATTCCAATCTCCCACATTCTTCCCATTTTACCGCCAATTGGTCCAACGCTCCCCGGTTGGGGCGCAGGTTGAAATAGCCGTATAATGGCATACCGTAATTTGGGGTAATATCTTCCTGAGTAAAACCGTATTCGAACATAAAATCATCTCCTTATTTTATATTCAGTGGATTCTGCAAATCCATTTAAGTTGTTTATTTTTAACTACTTATATTTATAATTTTCTTTAAAAAGTTATCCTTTTGATGCTATATTGTATCTCTTTGAATGAAAATAACTTAACATCCCAAGATAGGATAAAATTCAATGCAACTTTCCTTATTCTGTGATTATCGCTTCTACCTCAAAATCAGTTCCTTTCACACCAAATATGATGTATTTAGCCGTTGAAGCCGCTTGGGAGAAAATTCCCCATTCCGCGCGCCTCGGGCGCATCGGCTACGGCGAACTCACTTTCTTAAAGTCTCTCATCTACAAAAACGCCCAGTCAATCAAAAGTATTCCTGAACTGCTCCGTGATCTCGAAAGCCGTCCTGTTCTTTGCGAAATGATCGGTTTCACTCCCGGACAGCTTCCTGATTCTTCGAGATTCTATGTCTTTCTTGCTCAGACCAACAACTCTGAAATCGAAGCCATTCATCATGCCGCGGTTAAAAGCCTGATAGATGTCGGCATCGTTTCGCTTGATATTCTGATCGCTGACTCGAAGCCGGTTATGGTTAAAGAAAATTGATCCGTAACCAGGAAATTGTTTTGAATCCAAGCCACGGCTTGCTCTGCCCGCAAAAAATCATAAGGCATCCCTTCTCTTGAAGCCGCAATCAGTCAGTTTACGGTCACCGCCTGAATAATCCTTGAAATGATCCGGGATGCAGAAACGCGGCTTTTGTTCCCGTGTGAAAAACGGCCCCAGCATATTCCGTAGCGAACCGACGATTTCCAGTTCAAGCAGAACGGTTTCATTTTCCCGTACAACGGAACTTAAATCCAATTCGTATGGCGGCCACATCATAACCCGCAGTAATTCCCCATTGCACCTGACCCGGCAAAGCGTCCCGTTGAAATCAGGCAATTTCAGCCAGTAAGGTTTGGAACTATGACGTTTTATAGCCGCGCGATAAGTAATGCCGCCGGGATAAAACGGAAATCCCTGAAGTATCCAACTGCCATGGTTCAGATATTCCGGGCGCTGAATAAGCCGACCACTTTCCGCCTCGGCCTTAACGCCAAAATTGCCGCAAAGATAAACCGCTTCCAGGCCGGGATGAGTACAATCATAAGTTGTGACAAGACTTAAGGTGTTTTTCCCAATCCGCAAACTTTTACCAGGAAGCTCGAGTCTTTGAATAGCATGGTCGATAAACCATCCCCGCCCCGCCGCCGTAACTATATTGCCATTTACTGAAACGGTAAAGCGTTCCGGATTTTCCAACGCTAAAAATAATTCCCCGTCGGGCAATATTTCACATTGAAATTCCGCCTCCAGTTCAAACGTCCTACAGCTACCGCCGGATACGCTTTCAAACCACGGTTGTACCATATCCGGCGAACGAACCGGTATATTGAGTAAATGCCGGATATTTTCATCCAACGCTAAGACATATTCCACAGAGTTCCATGCCTCTCCGGGGCGTCGATAACGGAAATGATCCAGGACTAAAACATTAAAATTATCAGTCGCATAGCTGAACCTGGCGGGTAATTTTACCGATTCTATGTCCGCCGGAATTGATTGTGCCCGCTGAGAAATGCGCCAATTTTCATCAGTCAGGGCAAACAAGCGGCTTCCCAGGCGCGGCAGCGAACTGTGAATTATCCAGCCTTCGGCAGATTTTTCAGCGTCAGTGCGATAAATATTACCGGTTTCCGGTTCGCACTCGTAAATTTTCCCTTTATTCTCAGTATGCCAACTGATATTAAGCTCCGGAAATTCGACATTACGTTCAACAACCGGCGGCACCGCCCAAGGACTCTGCGCATCTTCACGTCCCGGCACGCAACCGGTATTGACAATGAAAAGCCATTCAATCGATGGTTCCGAGCACAAATGACAGAGGATTTCGCCACTGCCGGCATCAACGCCTACCCGCCGGAACTGTTCCAGCGCGTCAAGCCCGGCGTCTAGACACTGCCGGGCTAGCTCGGCCGGGCGGGTATCAATCTCGCCGTCCACTCGTTGAGGTGGGGATGCCGCGAAAACGATAAGTCCGCCCGCGGCTTTAAACTCCAGCAGGAGCCGCAATGTACTTTCCCGCATAGTCAACATGGGGGGAACGACAACGGCCCGGTAAGCTGCCCGGCCGAGCTTCAGCAATCCCGATTCCACCTGTCCATCGCTTGCAATTATATCTTCGTCCCCCAGATCAAATTCAAACATTCTTATGGAAAGTTCCCTGATAAGTCCAGCATAGCGGCGGTCAAATTCCATTGTGTTGTCGGCATCAAGAAAATCTTTGCGCATAAAACACCAGGCCGACTCCACCGGCAGCAGAAGCAGGATGTCACAAAGTTCCCGGCCGTTATTAAGCGCCGCATTGATCCTAGCGAAATAATCTTCCACCCGGGCATAATCCTGATACCATGGCAAGTGATAACTGATACTGGGGGGATAATCCCGCTTGGCTTCTCCGGCAAGGGTATAAGCCGCCAGATGCTGGCAACGGAAATTCACCCCGTGTGCAAGCAGCCAGTCGCCGATTGCCTTGTGCCCAGCAGGGGGGAAATCCCAGCCGGTACATCCGTACAGTTCGGCAAGACGTTCCCGCTTGCCGAACTGGTGCCCGGCAGAACTGAGCAGCCGGGCAATAAAATAGTTGGATTCATGTTCGCTCAAAACGTCGATTCCCGGCATTCCCATGTATCGATAAAAACGCATCGGGCTGCCGCAATTACAGGTTTGCCAGGCAAGCGAATCCTCTCCCATTACATGTCCGGTATAACACAGTCGGTGCCGCTCGCACCATTCCCCGATGGGACGGGCATAGTTTTCAATAAAAAGTTCGGTCATAACGCCGATATAATGAAACCGCGCAATATGAAAATCAGTTCCGCCAATATCAAAAAACAGTTCGGGGAGACGTTCAAAAAGATCATAACCGTAACGGCTCTGGATAAGTTTACGAATCTGCGGGTCATAAGGCGTGGAATAATCGGTTTCACCAGCCCATTCCAACTGGGTTGCGACAAATCCGTACTGCGGCTCGTCGGTGAAAATTCCGGGCACGCTTTTACCGAATTCGCCGCCGCAATTTTTTAAATAAGCTTCGTGAGTCAATTCGATAAATTTTCTTACTGCGGCCGGATTCATCGGATTAAGATAACAACTGCCGTTATACCAGTCGCTGGAAGCGGCTGTCTTCAAGGTAAACAGCAGCATGGTTTCAGCCGGCTTCACCTCGCCCGGCCGGGCGATTCTGCGGACGCCGAAAGCACGGTTGCCTTTTACCTTCGCCGCAAAGAACGCAACTGTGGTTCCCGGAAGCTCGTAAGCGGCACATTGCTCGAACGGAATCTCGGTCAGATAGATAAGCTGCATCCGGTATTCCGGCATACGGGTAACCAACCCTCCGGCATATCCGGACGGCCAGCGGTCTTCGTCATAGAGCCATGCGTC
>JBAYCO010000292.1:0-5789 GCA_041668685.1 Victivallaceae bacterium
TATTATTAGCTTTTTTTGTATAATTTTCAGAACAAACACATATGATATATGACGATTCTGTTAGTCCATTCTCCATAAATAAAGGAAGGTCATCCCCCAGCTTAACATTCCATTGGTCAAGTATGACATCAACTCCATGACTACGTAAATGAGAAGATAACTTAAGAACCCATGCTTTATGCTCTTTGCTATCATGAGAGTAAGACATAAAAACCTTAGGACTAATTTCTTCTTTGTTGCCCATGTAATATCCTTTCGTATATACGCAGTATTATTAATGATTTTAATATGCTTCAGAAGTGCTGAAAATCCACTAACCACACACCTTTTCTTATGTTTTTTGGCTGTTTTCATTGAAAAACGTTGAAATTGATTATTTTGGAATATATACTTGGAATAGTCATGTGATGCTTAAAAGATTTTTGGGCACCGCTTGGGCACCAGAGTCTGTTTTTTTTAACAATATTGGGTCTTAATAGTTGTTTTTAGCCTCAAGATTTAAAAAAGTGGAAACTTCCCCCTCCCCGGGTACCACTTTCTTTTTTCGGTTCTTCTGCTCTTTGTGATACAAATCTTAAAAATCAGAACCCTTTTGCAGTCAATCCGCAATCCGGCATAAAACGTTACGCTGTTTATTCCGTTTGAGGCTTGACAGCGACTGAATAAGCTGATATTTGATGGGGAAGCACATTTATGGCACAAAGAGCAGAAGTCCGACAAACTGCTTGTAAAAAGTGTTTTGATGTATTAGCTTAGCTTGATACTAGTGAAATATTACAATAAGGTGGTCAATATTTGATAGGAAATAAATGAAAGCTTTAATACTTACCGGTTGGGGATGGCACGATTACGCATGCGCGGCCGCCGTTGCTTTAAGAAAATATCCTGATGCTGACGTCCGGGGAATGAGCATGGGGCGTTTGCTTTCATGCTTGAAAGATATTTTGGAGGAGAAAAAATCTTGCGAACAGATAATAATCTTAGGCATAAGCTGGCGCGGAGAGCCGGATGATATTATTAATACCCTCAAAAAACTCTTGGGAAAAGATATTAAAGTCATTTGGATAAGCTGTCTGCCTTTGGGCGAATGGATGCCTGAAGAGATAAATAAATACCTGTCAATTCAACTATATACCCAGACCGACTGCCTCACAGAGGCGGTTGCCGATTTCTATAAGCAGGAGTATAATGACCTGCTTCCGATCCTGGATGTCAACACTAAAAATGAAACAGCCCTGGCATGGAAAATGCTTTTAAACACTGCGATGTTTTATTATCGCAGCTACCAGAACCCGGATGTTTATTCGGGGGCTGTCAGGATGCTGGCGCGAGGCAATAATGTTTTTACGGACAGACAGAAAGAAATGATTGACCATTATAAAAAATTCGGCAACCGGGAACTTAAGGGCAGTAGTCCTGCAATTATAAAATTGCGGGAAACTATCAATAAGGTAGGTCCCAAGGATAAAGGCAGGGTTTTAATTCAGGGGGAGAGCGGAACCGGCAAAGAGACTGTAGCGGTTCAACTGCATTTTAAATCACCTCGGGCAAAAGAACCGATGATCTGTTTTAACTGTGCGACTTTGAGCACGCAGTTGCTTGAGGATGGCTGGTTTGGACATTCCAAAGGGGCATTTACCGGCGCGAGCAAAGAGCGCAAAGGAGTTTTTCTGGAAGCGGATGGCGGAACATTGTTTTTAGATGAGATCGGAGAATTACCGCTGGAAGCGCAGGGCGCGTTACTGAGAGTGTTGCAGGAAGGACGTTTTCAGAGGCTTGGAGACTTAAAAGAGTTCGAAATCGATGTCCGGGTAATTATCGCCACAAACCGCAACCTTGCCCAAATGGTCAAAGACGGTAAGTTTCGTGAAGACCTGTTTCATCGTCTCTGTGTGATCCCAATTCAAGTACCGCCATTGCGGGAACACATCGAAGATGTTAAAGAAATAGCCAATTCTTTCTGGCTTGAATGGCACAAATGCCGGTTATCGCCGGAACAGGCCGCAGTTCTGGAAACATATCACTGGCCAGGTAACGTCCGTGAATTACGTAATTTTCTGGAGCGTGCCGACATCCTTGAAGAAAATGATTTTGCCAAACTGTTAAAAGAACACATAGCGATGACTAATCCGGACAGCAAAGAACCGGACCAGGAAGTCGAAAGACTGGAAGAATTAACCCGCCTTCATGCCGCCAGAATGCTGGAAAAATATGAAGGCAACATATCCAGGACCGCCGAAGCTATGAGCATAAGCAGAAACACATTAAAAAAATATATAGGAGAAGTGAAATAATCATGGTTAGTATACAAGAAATTTTGCTGAAAATAACTAATAGAATAGCAAAGATTAAAATAGAGCAGGAAGCTTTTTTAAAAGCTACCCATGGACGTTTCAATTTATTTTCAACGTTATTAAAAGTACATGATGAAGTTAGATTGCATTCAAGATTCCTTGAGTTTCTTCTTAATCCCAGTTCCAACCATGATTGTGGAGCATTATTTTTGCAATTGTTCTTAGATACAATAAAGGAAGATATTTCTATTATTTTGCATAATGATCATGAAAATAGCTTAGAACTGATTTTATCGGATTTTAAAAAAGATAAGTTTTGCTGGGGAGGAACTGAGTATAAGAATATTGATATTTATCTTGAATTCAAGAGAAGTAAACTTGCAATTGAAAACAAAATATATGCTGACGAACAACCCAAACAAATAGAACGTTATGCAAACGAAATAGGAAAACAAGGATTAATTTTATTTTTAACGCTATTTGGACGAAAAGCAACAACTCACCATGGTAAAAGATATGTCTGCATATCTTATAAACATCATATATTGCCTTGGCTTAATAAATGCTTAGCGGCAACGTACGAATATATAAATATTAACCAGGCATTACAACAATATAAAAAGATAGTTCAGCAATTAACTAACACGTTGGAGAATAAAGAAATGAATCAGATAATAGAGGTAGTAAAAAGTCATCCGGAAATCATAAAATATAATAAGGATATTTCCGCTGGCATTGAAGCTGTAAAAAGGGAATGGCTTGATTCCTTTTGGGAAGGCTTGAAAATAAATTTCAAAAAACAAAACATTGAACTTGGCGGTTGGTATCCGGATAAAAATTGCGAATACTCATTTTCTGATCAGTATGTAGAAGTAAAGATTAAAAATGAACCTATTAAAATATATTTTTTGCTAGAAATAAATTTTGCGGATAAGGTTTTAAAAGCAGGCTTAGGAACGCATACTTATCCAGAGCCTATAAAAGAAACAATTTTTGAAGAAATTAAAAGGGGAAAATATTATGAAGAACTATCAAAGGCTGGCTGTTCTTGGTGGCCTCTAGGATCTCATGTAATTAAAGATAGATTTGCTAATGATTCTTTTATTGCAGAAAATTATCATAATGTGGAAGATCTTGCGAAAGAATGTACTCCCCCAATTTTAGAATATATTAATGATGTGAGAAAACATTGGAATACTAATGATTTGGTAAAAGGTAAAATTAAATGAAATATTATAGTTCCAAAAGCAGAGAGGATGGAATTAGTAATATTGCAGGCTGGGAAAACAAAGTTTTCACGCCTGGTACCAAGAAAGCTAAAGATTGGAAAAAAGGGCGCAGCGCAGAAAGGCTTGCTGATTTTATGCTGCATAGGGATGGAGAAGAAATCATAAAAAACGAAGTTGAAAAACTGCTTAAAAAGGAAGTTCAATTTTGCTGCGCTATACCAGAGCTGGAAGTTAAATTTGATAACTATACTGGAACAGGCAGAGTTCATGATTTAGGCATTTACGGACAACTTAAAACGAGACACAATAAAAAAATATTTATTGGAGTCGAAGCAAAGGTAGATGAACCTTTCGGGGATAAAATTTCTGAAGTATATTTGGGAGCGAAAACAAAACAGCTCAAAGGAATTAATACCAACGCCCCGGAACGAACAGAGAAATTGATCAGGCAGAACTTTACAAATATTGCGCCCCAAATTTTTGACTTGAAATACCAGTTCTTATACTCCACTGTCGGAACGGCAGCAGTGGGAGCTGATATTTCAATATTATTAATTATTGTATTTAACACCGGGGAAAATAACTCAAATTACGTTAAGGCAAATGACGAAGATTATCAAAATTTTATAAAATTGAGTAAAGCTGAGCCATTTGGTGAAAATGCACATAAAATGATAATAGAATTGGAAGACAAATCCGGTAAAACTTTATCGAAAGAACTTTATTTACTAAAAATTGAAATTGAGAACCCGGTATGAACTTTGCAGCGATAGATTTTGAATATGCCGTGGGGCAGGATACGGCCTGCGCGGTCGGGATTGTTACGGTTGAAAATGGAAAAATTGTTGAAGAATATTATCAATTGATCCAACCCCCTGACAATAAATATAATTATTGGACGACTCAAGTACATGGTTTAACCTGGCGCGATACCGTCAATGCCCCGTTGTTTCCTCAAATATACCCGGAGATTAAACGGCGTTTGGCGGGGAAAATCGTTGTTGCCCATAACGTCGGCACTGACCGTTCAGTTTTGTACAAAAACATGGCCCGGTACGGTATTGACCATAGCGATATTGACATTGAATGCTGGGAGTGTACAAAGTTGATCTATCAACGCAAAGGCTATAAGCCCTGTAAATTGGATGTCTTGTGTGAACACTTTGACATAGAGCTGGACCATCACGAAGCCCTGTCGGATGCAAGGGCATGCGCAAAACTGTATTTATTAAGAAAATGATTTTACTATCACATAAAAATAATTCTTGTTGATTTTTGACTGACAGTGTCAAAATTTGACCACTTTAAAAGGCGCTTTTCCGCTTCTATCCTGTTGTTTGCCCCTGGCCGCACTCCTGGCATGAAGTTTGCTTATATCTTCCAGTATAAAATTTCATTCGCAAACCAAAAGGAATACAGTGATGAATAAAAAGCAGGAAATATTGTTTAGCTCGGAGCACGTAAAACAACTTAACGAAAGCAGTTGTAATAAATACCTGTGGAATAATTATTATAATATGCTGCAAAATATCATAAAAAATTATTATAATGAATTTTGTGACAGCAGTCTTTTTGAAGGCATTGCGGATTATATTACCGATGAAGATCTTGCTGAAATTGTTAAAAGAAGCGCCTCCGCTAAAACCAAAGAAGATATTCGCAACAAACGGCAATACAATAGAACAAACCTGGATGATGGCGATCCCAATGATATTTTAACTGTCCTGTGGAAACATCCTGAAACAAATCAGAAATTCCGTAATGTCATGGCTCAGCTTATAGCTCACTATCAAAGGCTGTTACATGCGGATTTTACTCAGAATGGAAAATGTTCAGAGGAAAAACGTTTTCATGAGATAAAAGAACTTCTCAGTTTGAATGATGATGAATTTAATCTATTTCTGGCGACAGCCGTTGCTTATAATCTAATCCGTTTTCGCAGATATAGTTTTGCTAAAAAACTCACGCTGCTTGCTGCCGCTTTGAATATTTCTGAGTTACGTTTGCGTCAACTGGTTCATCCCGATGGCAAATTGCGCCGCTACGACTGTATTGATCAGGATATTGACTTTAATTCTGATTTTATTTTATTCCTTTCAGGGGCTGATAATAAACCGTTCGCATCATGCTTCTTTTCCGCAGTCAAAGAGAAACCTCTACCATGGGATTTCTACGGCGCCCTTTCCGCGAAACATGGGGAAACCCTTAAGACTTTGCTTAAAAGTCGAAGCGGGAACAGTGGAATTAATATATTACTCTATGGAGA
>JBAYCO010000293.1:0-5772 GCA_041668685.1 Victivallaceae bacterium
GTCCTCAGATGAAAATTCGTTGCTGTTAAGCATTTCCGCGGCCCCGGCCGTCACCATGAAGCGGGCATTATCCATCTGGTGATTTTCCGCGGCAAAAGGATAGGGTATTAAAAAAGCGAATTTACCGAACAGGAAAAGTTCCGCCAGCGTACTGCCTCCGGCGCGGCATACGACCGCGTCCGCCGCCTGGTAAAACCAGTGCATGCCCGAAGTCGAAGGCAAACATAAAACCGGGAATTTCGCGTTTTCATAAACCTCTTTCACACTTTCGAATTTGCCTTCTCCGGTCAAATGCAGCACTTGAAAATCGGTACGCCCCGACTCTATCATTACCTGCGGAAACGTTTCGTTAAAAATCTGGGCTCCCTGGCTCCCGCCGAAAATTAGAAGCGTTGGAACATCAGGCTTGAAATCAAGCTCGAAAAGAGCGTTTAATTTTTTTATCGCCTCCGGCTTCTCCATCGGTTGAAAATCAAGTTCTGGCCGTACCGGCATGCCGATATATTCATAAGGACACTTTATCCCGGCAGCGTTCACCGGCGGAAACGCCGTACCCATCAAACGGGCCCATGAACTGAAAAAACGGTTGGCCTTGCCAACCCTGGCATTGCCGTCATGGAGAAATATCGGCACCCCAAGTATCCTTGCCGCCAGAACCGGAGGCATCGAAGCGAAACTGCCCATTGCCAGCAGGGCGTCAGGACGAAATTCACGCATGGCCTTAATTGACGCGAACGTCCCTTGGACAGTTCTGTAAAGAAAGCTGAATATCGCGAACGGCAGACGCGGTGCCGGCATCGGTTTCAACCGAACCACCTGGATGGAAAAATCCTCCGCGGTTTCCGCCTGGTGTTCGATGTTCTTTCCCCCCAACAGCATCAAAACTTTGGTATGGCGACCCAGAAAATGCCGCGCAATAGTCAGTCCGGGAAGAAAATGCCCGCCTGTGCCGCCGCAGGTTATGGCCAGATGTTTTATTTTAGTGATTTTCCTCGTCATGAACATTCCCGTTTGTTTATTTCTTTTTTCTGAACGGCAGCCGCATTTTTATCGATTCCAGCAGTTGTTCGTGGAAACCGCGGGAAGCGGTTTCCGCCGCGATACTCATCAGCAGACCCGCCGCGGTCAAAACCATTACCAGATTACTGCCCCCGTAACTGATAAACGGCGCCGGCATACCTTTAGTGGGAAAAGCCCCGGTAACTACTCCGATATTGATGATCGCCTGCAAAATGATCGTAGTCGTGAGAGCCAGCCCTAATAAAGTACCCTGGCGAGTGCGCGAATTCAAACTTATTTTCAGGGCAAACCACGCAAAAGCCAGATAGGCGAAAATCACCAGCGACAACGCCAGCAGCCCCAATTCTTCGCCGACTATCGACAAAATAAAGTCCGTATGCGCTTCCGGCAGGTATTTCGCCTTGAGACGGCTTTCGCCGAACCCGATTCCCAACCAGCCCCCGGAACCAAACGCGAGCAGGGAATTCCATAACTGGTAACCGGCTTCCGAACGGCAGGATTCCGGATCCATGAATGAAGTCAAGCGGAAAAACGTTCCGGATCAAAACGTTCTATCAGGTAAAAAAGTGAAATCAGCATTATCGCCGCAGGCGGAATCAGCCAGCGCAAACGCATTCCGGTAACGAAAAGAACGATAGCCATTACCGATACCAGCAAAAGCGTGGTGCCGAGGTCTTTGCCCAGGAGCACCAGCCCGATCACAAGGCCGCAGATACCGAAAAAAGCGGCGGATTTCAGGTTAAAAAACTCGTTGATGTAACGCATGTTCGCCGAACAGTATCTCGCCAGGTAAAGGGCAAGGGCTATTTTCGCCAGCTCGGAAGGCTGGATATTGGCGGGAATGCCGATCTTTTGCAACTGTATCCAGCGGTGCGCGCCTTTGACTGCCGGGAAACAGAAGTCGGCGATTGCCAGCAGGAATATTGTCAGCAGCATGAGAAGCATGCTCCATTCGGATAATTTTTTGTGACCGACGACAAACGCGGCAATCCCCAAAAACAGCCCGGCGGCCGCCCACTGCAACTGCTTTTTAAAGTATGGAGTCCCGTAATAAGCCGGGTCGTAGGAAGTCGAATAAAGCATGGTCAGGCCGAACAGCAGGATAAAAGTAACTACGACAAGCATCCCGCAGGCATAAAAAATAGATTTTTCGGCAGGGCTATGGTTGTATTGTTCAAGTATTTGTTCCGGTATATGTATATTCTGCATAGTTTTTTATTCTTGAACACCTTCGTTTTCCCTGTATGCGAAAAGCGCCCATATTTGATTATCAACCGTAAATGAACCTATAGTCCTGAATCCGGCGTAATAGCGCGAAGAAATTTGTGAATCGATCCCGGCCTCATCATTAGCCGAAGAGGACAAAAGCGCAAAACGGTATACCGGCATAGGAGTATCCTGAGGACAAGCCTCCAGGATAACAAATACTTTGTCCCGGTTGGAACACATTCCGGAAACGCGGCGCGGCGTGACGGGAGAGCGCAGACAAGCCCGCATAACCAAATCCGAGCAGGCCTTTTCCTCCAGAATGATTTCGTTGATACTGAATTCAACTATTTTTATCATTATTTTTCCTGTTGCCGGTTCAAGTTCAGGTCAAATAAAAACTTTCCCGGCCGCTGCTGATTTCAACGATATTTTTCGCTTTGCAGTGGCTGTGCGCGTCTTCGTCATCGATTATCGCCAGCGGCGAAATTTCGATCTTTACCGCCGGTTTACCATCTGCCGTCCGGGGAACTTTTACCCCGGCACGCTCAAGTCGCCTGGCGTCGCGTTCGATCAGCATTTCGCGGCAGCTTTCCACTGAATCCACGCCGGTTTTGTTTTTGGTCGGCGCGAATTCCTCTTCGCGGTCGGCTTCCAGAATCATGGTTTTACCGGCAAGCTGAAGAGCGTCGAAAATAAATGACTCCAGTTTAACGCCGTTTGGAGTTTCCGGCGTAACGGTCTTACCATCTTCGTTGACATATTTTATTTTTTTGTCGGCCCGGTGCCACGGAAGGCGCAAGCTGCCGGTTTTGGTCAATTCAGCAACGAATTTGCGGTTCAGCACATGGATAGCGGGACTGCCGGCAATAAACTTCAGGCTGCCGTCCCGGTTTCTGGCTTTTGCGAGTTCATCGGGCAAATCGCTATATTCTATAATCATCAGCTTGTTATCGCTGACACAGAAATTCCCGAGTTTTTCAAAAGGGCCGGTTTTCGCCAGCATTATGGCGCTCATGTCCGATTCCTCCATGGCGTGCAACCCGATAAAAAGCGGATTCACTACGGAAACCAGAGGATTGTCCACCTGGAAATAGGAAATATATTCAACGCCGTCGAATTTCATGCGGTCAAGGCAGCCGGAACGACGTAAAGCCAGCAGGGTGCCGCCATGCCCGTCCGGGGCCAGCGCCAGGGAATTCTTTTCCGCGAGCAGCAATTTTCCGTCATAGTCTATTGCGGGCATTGTGCCCTGCGTGAAAAAGATCACGTTTTCGGGATCGAGCCCGAAATAATTATGTTTCTCAAAAAAGTCGCGGGTCGCCTCGTTATTCAGTTTGCTGGTCATGATATACCAGGTCAGTTCGGTCTCGTATTTTATTCCGGCGCGCGTAATGGATTCGGCAAAATACTGGAACAGGCTTTTTCCTTTGACCGGGGTGATCGGGAAAGTTCCCTTTGGGGCATCAAATCCAAGCCGCGTCCCTTGCCCGCCGGCGACCGTCAGTACTGCCACTTTACCGCCGCGCAGTAATTTTTCACCAAGTGCGGCAGCTTCCGCGTAGCGTTTTTTCTGTTCGTCGTTTTTGGGTTTCAGCGGGAAGAAGGGCGCCGGTTCGAGATCGTCCGGTATTTTGATCTCAGGAGTTTGCATTACGTATTCAGCAATCAGTCGGTCAAGTTCATCAAAATCAATCTGCTCAAGCTGACGCAGAAGTTCGCTGCGCTGCATCGGCTTTAATTCATCAATAAATTTTAATACATGTTCCTGCTTGTGTTTTTTTACGATTTCAGCTATAGCCTGCACTGCCTGTACTCCTTGAATAAAAAAAGGATTTTCCCAATATTCCGATTATATTCTAATAGAATATAAAATGCCTTTAATGCAAATTGCGAAAACTTAAAATATCAACAAATAACGCCGTGTGCAAGTTTGGTTCTTCTCAAAAATCGTTATTATCCCATTTTCTGTGATAAGTGCAGCCGTGCTCGATCGCTGTCAAGCAGATTCGCGGCATAAAGCCGCTCCCGGATGTCGCTTTTTATACGCTTCGACCTGTGCGGTAGCAACTTGACAAGCAAAAACGCGGCAAACGTGCTAATTGTTAAGGGAATCGTGTTTGTAGTCCCGCCTCAGGCGGAACAGCCAATTTTAATTAGCGGGAAAATTACGTTTACGTCCGTATTGGCGTATGGCACCGTTGGCCCGTTGGCTATTTATAACCCTGCTGCAAATTTGCAACGAGGTATGGGGCAAGATATAATCCAATTGTGATGATCTCTAAAAGAATTGTAATCTCAGTTTTATATACTATGTTTTCATAGTTCAATCAAATTTTTATGGAGAAAAGTTACGGCATGAAAAAGAAACTGGTCATTTTACCTCTATGTATATTGTTTATTTCTGGATGCTCTAGTAATACACAAAAGCATGTATCTCTGGTTCAAATTAACTCTAGAGACTACGGTGACAACAAACATGTAATGAAAATCGTAGAGATTGAGCGTAATCCGAAAACATCGAAGCTGAAGCTAACATACGAAAAAATGGGGTCTTCTGTTGAATCAAGTATGTTTATCATGCGTGGATTTTATGAGGTTGCGAAAGCTCGTGGTGCTGAATATTTCATTAATCTGAAGGAATGGAATGATCCAAATGAAGGAAGAATTTTCATTGCTGGATTCACAAACACAAAAAATACTAATATCCATGATGAATTCGGCAAACAGTTCTCCCTGAAGAATGATTATGGTCAAGCAAGAGGTTACATGAGTGTCTCTCAATGTAATTTACTTTGGGGGCAGTCACCAACGAGTACGACAAATAAATTTTCCAGCACTGCCATGCAGGTAAAACAGGGTAATTTTTTCCTTGTCAAAAAAGGCAATGATTATGCAGCTGTAAAGCTTACGAGAAAAATAAGCAAAGGCGATGGTGGTTATAAATATGTATGGTATTGGCAGAATGATGGATCTGGTAGTTTTACCAATAAGAATGCAATAAAAGGCGAAGGAGAGGTATTCGAGAAATATTTACGAACTCGAAAAAGTGCTACTTCCTGTACCGTAAAAGATAATGGTGGCATTCTCTATATAAAATGCAAGAACATCAAGATTCAGTGGTCTTTAAACCGTTGGATTTATTTATCGTCAAGGGAAAGTCTTGAAATTGCACTTATCAACAAAAAGAAGATTGAAGATATTGACTATCTTGATAAGAATATAAAATGGAAGACAAATAAAAAAATTAGTAAGACGACGGAGCCAAGGTCAAGACGACGGAGCCATGCTAAATTTGTAAGTATTTGCTCTCGGCGACGGGGTCTCTCGGCGACGGGGTTGTCTCGGCGACGGTTCTCGGCGACGGTTCTCGGCGACGGGGTCTGCTGATCGGGGTCTGTGCTGATCGGTCTGTCCACTTTGTTTTTAATTTTTGTGCTCAAAATATTATAAAAACATTGCATTTGAGCTCTTGTTTTAATATTTTGCTCCAGAGATTATTTAAATAAGACTTACTGCGCCTTTCCGATAAAAAATTGCTCATTA
>JBAYCO010000294.1:0-5753 GCA_041668685.1 Victivallaceae bacterium
CTTTAAGAGGAGAATATGTCAAACGCAATTATATCAGCGTTATTGAATATATCGTTTTGCATGGCCGGGGAATTCTCAATACGCTGATTTACTGTTCGCTGGCGGTGCTTGCGGCACTGATCATCAATCCGCTGGCGGCCTACGCCTTGAGCCGTTATAAACCGCCATCGGCATATAAGATATTGCTGTTCCTGATGCTGACCATGGCGTTCCCGCCGATGGTTACCCAGATACCGGTGTTCCTGATGTTGCGTGAATTCAATCTGCTGAATACATTTTTCGCGCTCATCCTGCCGGGAATAGCCAACGGCTACTCGATTTTCCTGCTGAAAGGCTTTTTCGATTCGTTGCCGCAGGAACTTTATGAAAGCGCCGAACTTGACGGCGCCGGGGAATTCCGCATATTCTGGCAGATCACCATGAGTTTATCCAAACCAATTCTGGCGGTGATCGGGCTTAACGCTTTTACGCTGGCGTATTCCAATTTCATGATGGCGTTACTGATCTGCCAGAACCAAAAAATGTGGACGCTGATGCCGTGGCTTTACCAGTTGCAGCAGAACGGTTCACAGGGAGTGATTTTCGCATCGCTGGTAATTGCGGCGATCCCTACTTTCCTGATATTCGTTTTCTGCCAGAACATCATTATGCGGGGTATTGTCGTGCCGGTGGAAAAATAAACCCTGTACAATAAATATATGACAGCAAAGTGTATCGCAAGAGAATAATTATGAATGAACCATTACAGCCATCGCAAAAAGAATGGAGTTTCGTTGACAAACTTTCCCAACCTTATAAAAGACATTTCTATTGGGACTTAACCTGTCTGGCAACGGAACCTGAAGTTGACTTACGTAGCGGGGTAGATATCCAACCGCATTTCCCCGACTTTAATAATCGACTTGATACCGCTTATACCGACCTTGAAAATTTTTTCATTGAAGGAAATATTCGGATTGGCGGATCATATCGGATTATAACGGAGAAAATTAAGACAGATTGTTTTGAAGCCTATCAGCTTAAAATTGAAGACAAATGCTGCCGTATTCAGGCTGAAGATACAGAAGGAATTCGACGTGGTATTTATTATCTTGAGGATTTGCTTTTGAGTAATCGGGGGCCATTGTTGAAAAAAGGGATTGTCAAACGTAAACCTTGGCTTAAATCCCGTATTTCACGCTGTTTTTTCGGTCCGATCAAACGTCCTCCGTTTAATCGTGATGAACTTATGGATGATGTAGATTATTATCCTGAAAATTATTTAAACCGACTGGCCCACGAAGGTGTTAACGGATTATGGCTGACGATTGCATTCTGTGATTTGTGCAAAACTTCAATTACCGCATTGGACTCCAATGCGGAAAAGCGTTTGGCAAAACTGCGTCGGACGGTTGCAAAATGTTTGAGATACGGGATAAAAACTTATGCTTTCTGTATCGAGCCGCGTTCATTACCTCCAGACTCGGAACTTTTGCAGCAGCATCCTGAATTGAAAGGAGCTTTGGCATGGAATAAGAATTATTGTTTCTGCACATTTTCAGAAACCGCACAAAAATATCTCTATGAGTCAGTCAACTGGCTGTTTCGTCAGGTACCTGAATTGGGCGGTTTAATTAACATCAGCTTTGGAGAACGCCCGACTACTTGTTTAAGTTCTGATTACGGTACAAAATGTCCGGTATGTTCATGTAAATCTCCGGGCAAAATAATTGCGTCGTCATTAAAACCAATGGAACGAGGTATGCATGACGCGGCACCGGATGCCGAACTTATCAGTTGGCTCTATGTCCCTGAAAATGGTTCTGATCATTGTTGTAGCCATAAAATGCTTGATATTGCCGCTCATTTACCGGAAAATGTTATCCTGCAATATAACTTTGAATCTTCCGGCGGCAAAAAACAGGCTGGTAAATATCGCCATGCCGGAGACTACTGGCTATCCTATGTTGGACCAAGTGAATTGTTTACTGATATAGCCAATACCGCCGCCAGTAACAGCAATCAGGTTTCGGCAAAAATTCAGGTTGGCTGTTCGCACGAAGTGGCAACTGTTCCCTTCGTCCCGGTTCCCGCGCTGCTTTACCGTAAATATCAGGCAATGCATAATATTGGAATTTCCCATGTAATGCAATGTTGGTATTTCGGAAATTATCCCGGCCTCATGAATAAAGCGGCCGGCGAACTGGCATTTAATGATTTTAACGATTCGGAAGATGATTTCCTGTTCCGGCTTGCACGTCCCGAATGGGGTGAATATGCCGACAAGGTAGTCCGTGCCTGGAAGCTTTTGGGAAAAGGTTACGCAAATTACCCGTTGGAAAATATGTTTCAATATTATGGTCCAATGCATGATGGCCTGGTCTGGCCATTATATCTTGAACCTGCAGATAAACCTTTGGCTCCGACTTGGCGGTTGGACTATGGTACCAGTGGTGACCGTTATGGCGAATGCCTTGGCAGTTTTACTCTTGAAGACATATTAGCGCTCACTGGTGAAATGGTGCAACTCTGGAGGCGGGGAACTGAAATATTATGTAATTTGAGACCGGTATTCTCCGGCAATCAGGAACGACTTAAAGATATCGGTCTGACGGAAGCGTTGGCACTCCAATTCGCTTCTGGGCATGATATTATAAAATTTTATGCTTTGCGGGATATTCTGCTTGGTTCCCAATCGGAGCAGTGGATAAATACTCTTAAAGAAATGGAGGAAATTGTCAAAGCGGAGATCAAACGTTCAGAACGGATGATTGAACTTTGTACAAACGATTCCAGGCTTGGATTTCACTCTGAAGCCGAAGGATATAAATATTTCCCGGCCAAACTGCGCTGGCGAATTAAGCAGTTGCAATGTCTGCTCCGGAAAGATTTCCCGGCAGTCGGAACAAGGTTTGCATGTAACTTGAAGCCCTTTGCGGGCAAAGAGAAAAAAAGCTATATATGTAATAGTGGTCATTTAGAACCGGCTGGGGATTTTTTCTGGCGTGCCGATTACAATAATGGAAAATTACAAATTTATGTGGAGAATCCGGGAGATAGTGAAACCAATGAGGAATATACAGTATTTCTTGAAGATAAACAGTTTTATCCGCCTAAAATGTTTACGTTTAAAGGCCGAAATAAAGTTGAAACACCTTTAGCGCAATCAAGCGGTTCCATCGGTTTTAATATTGTAAAAAGTGGTGTAATTGATCCTAATGATCCAGCTAATGAATATGTCGGTTGGGAAACACTCACCCCTATGCAAATACGACTTGGACTGGGAATTTACAACCCACATGCTAAAGGTGTATTAGTAATCTGACATTTTAAATGTTTTAGAACTGAAAAGCAGATGACAAAACGGAGAAAATTACTTATGATCGACGGTCATATACACATAAAAGAAAAACTTGTAAAAATCAGTGATTTCAGGAAAAAACTGCACTGTACAGGGATGGCAGGCGCGGTTATTCTGTCATTACCGCCCGCGACTTTTTTTACCGCCCGGCAAAAATATCCTTTTATTCAGCGTCTGAATAATGTTCTGGAATGGTGTAGGGATGAAAAAGATTTCTATCCTTTTTTCTGGCTTGACCCGCTTGAGGAAGACGCTTTGAAACAAATTGAAGTTTGCTGTAAACAGAGGATTTCAGGTTTTAAAATTATCTGTGATCGTTTCCTGCCGTCACACGCAACGGCAATGGAAATTTTCAGATGCATTGCGGCAAAAGGAAAACCGATTTTATTTCATTCGGGAATTCTCTGGGATGGCAAGGTTTCATCAAAATACAATCACCCACTGGAATTCGAATGCCTGTTGGAAATACCCAAATTGCGTTTTGCACTGGCACACGTATCCTGGCCGTGGTGTGACGAATTGATTGCCCTTTATGGCAAATTTTTGAATGCATTGGCGTTGAATCCGCAAAACTCTGCTGAAATGTTTATTGATACGACACCGGGAACGCCGGTTATTTACCGCAAGGAAGTATTGGAAAAACTTTATAAGGTCGGTTATGATCTCGAAAACAATATCATGTTCGGTTCGGATTCATACGCCGATGACTATAATTGCCAATGGGTAAAAGAGTGGGTAGCAAGAGATAAAGAAATCCTCAGTGGTTTAGGATTAAGTGGTGAGCAAATCGGTAAATATTTTGGCGGTAATGTTCGAAGATTTCTGGGTATTGATAAATCCGTTGTCGAAAAGAAATTGCCGCTGGCTGGTTTAAACTGAGTGGAAAAAATAGATGAACTTAGAAATCATAAATGAAACAGAAATAACTCCTGAACTTGACCTTGAGATAAAGAAGACGCTTTGCCGATGTTTTCCTGTGGATGCGGAAATATTTTTCCGAAGCCGGGCATGGCACGGATCAACTCCGGCCTGGTCGGTAATTATGATTGATAACAACCGTATTACGGGACATGCGGGTATCGTTGACAGAATAGTAAAAGTTGGAGAGGCTTTTGTAAGAGTGGCGGGAATACAGAATGTTTTTGTATTGCCGGAATACCGGGGATTGGGGCTGTGTGAAAAAGTTATGGATGCAGCCATGAAAGAAGCGGAAAAGCGGAATTTCGACGCGGGTTTGCTGTATTGCGTGCCGAAACTGGAAAAAGTCTATGCGAAATGCGGCTGGCGGCTTTTGCCGGAACGTAAAATTATAAGGATCGACGAAACCGGCAAGCATGTTCCGCTTCCGGATAAGAATATAACTATGGTTTTCCCACTCTGGATACAGGAATTCCCAGAAGGAACAATAAACCTTCAAGGTAACGACTGGTAATATTTTTTAGTGGAGTAACAATTTATATAGAGGAGAGAATTAGGCGGAACAGGAACTTATGAAAGACCTGAACAAAATCTGATTTCTAACTGAACGGTATGGCTGAAACAAGCCCAATACGTTCAAACTAAACTTTTAATAAAAGAGGAATACTGCTTATAAGAATATCGCAAAGTAAAATATACTCATAATACATTGCCCCGCTTCTGAAATAAGAGCGGGATGCTTTGTCAGATCGTAAAGGAAGCCGTTTGGAACGGCAAGCCTTTAAGTGAAGACGCAAATGCAAATGGCAAAACGCTATTTGTTTTTTGCGTCTTTTTTTTTGCCAATAGTATTACAAAAAAAGGACCGTATTCATGTACGACACTCTCGTGGCTATTTTATTCTACGCCGAATATAATTTTGAAAAACTCAAGGAATATTGGGGAGAACCCAAGTCGCCGGAACAGGCTTTACTGTGGAGGCTGAAAGGGGGGATACTTAAATGTGTTGGAACTCTTCTCATAGCCGAGAAATGTTTCTGGATCATGCAGAAAACCAACAGCCATTATTATCCCGGTGACCAAATAGAGAAAAAGCCTCCGAAGAAACTGCTGAAAACCTTGTTGGGTATCATGAGCAACTCCGCTTCTGACCAAACGGAACGTGAACAAGTCGAAAAATTAAAAGACGGCATCAGGAGTGTAAGCACATATCTCCTGAATATAAAAGCAGATCAGAACTATTTAAATTCAAAGGTACTCCAAAATGTGTACGAATACCTGCAACTCCTGCTTGAAATGGAGACGCCGCAAATAAACAACACCCACACCCCGGAGGCATGCCTATAAGAAAATAATCTTGCGGTAACGGGCGGGCCGCACAAAACCGCCCGATTAACTTAAAACCAATAACATGAGAAAAAGGAGTAATCGTATGTCTAAACAATTGGAAGCTTTGAACGGATTGTTTCAGTCGTTTCAGGAACAAATGGCGGAA
>JBAYCO010000295.1:0-5749 GCA_041668685.1 Victivallaceae bacterium
AATTAATATCCGGCAGGCTGGCCGCGATTACCGCCTGGCCGTGACGCTTGAATTTTTCGTCGGGGGTGCGGAAATTAATGTCTTTGGCTATTTCCGGGAACTCTTTGTCCAAAACTTCCCGGGCAGTTTCAAGGATCAGGTCGCCGCCTTTGCCGGAAGTAACCCGCCCCAGCGCCAGGAGCAGCCGGATAGCGTAAAACTCAGCGTACTGCGCAATGCCGTAACCGAAACATACGCCGATAGTCCGGTAAATTTTTGCCGCCCGTTCATCGCCTTCAGCCATTTTTTCCTGTACTTTTACCAGCCGTTCGGGCAGAGGCATATCGGCGGGAAAATCAAAACCGGCCGCCGGGGCCAGACGAGCCACCGCCTGCTGCGAGAAATATTGTGCCCCGCAACCGATATCGCCGGACCATTCGTCCCGCGGAGCATCGTCACGGTAATCAACCGGAGAAAAGGCCAGTTCATTGAGCCAGTCGGTGATATTACCTTCCAAATTTACATAGCCGACCGCTTCGCTGGTCCCCATAGCGATACCCAGGACTCCATTCGAATCCATCGCCATCGAACCCGCCAGCGCAGTCACGTCGCCGTCATTGGCAACCTGGAGCGGCACGCCGTATTCCGCCTGTATCTCATCGAAAATCGGAATAACGTGTTCGGGCCACAAAGACTGCTCGACGCCGCGGAAAAGCGAAGCCACGCGGGGCTGGTTGTTGACGTAAACCCCGGCGGCGCTGCCGCCGATAGCGTCAACCCGCGGCAACTTTGCGGCGGCGCGGCGGATCGAATCCCGGATTCCGGCCTTATGGTATTCAGGATCTTTTTCAAAATAAGGATCCCAGGTGACTTCTTCGGTAAAAACCGTTTCGCCGTCAATTACGGCGGCGCATTTGCGGTCGGAACCGCCAAGGTCGAAACCAATCCGGCAGCCGTCCATATTGCCGCCGAGCTTCACTGAAATTTCATTGCAGGCGGGAGCGTCTTCAAGGGCGCAGGACACCACTTCCATCGGACGCCCGTAGATCTTTATTCCCATAATGTCGTAGTCAAAAGCGCGAACTCCGGACGGAGAATAAATTTCACTTATGTCCTTTGCCAGTTCAGCGCACCCGGCAATCGTAATTTTATAACCGCCCTTGGTCCAAAGCAGGGATTTTACCATGCGCTCAACGTATTTCACGTTAAGGGCCCTGTATTCGCCCTCATGCGGAAAAACCTCGGCTTCAAAGGTCGAAACCGTGCCGATACTGCGGGTCAGGGCAATTATTATTTTCAGCGCTTTGCCGGAGGCGGCAACCTGTTTGCGGTATTCGCGGTTCCATAAAACCGACGGCAGAAAACCGGGATCGAGTTCAGGTATAAATTGAGGATTGATTTTGATTTCCATAATGAAAACTCCTTAAAAAAATATTTATGTTAAAGCGTTTTAGTATTTATACATCATTTCCCGGAAAAATTCCAGCCGTTTGCGAAAACATTTACGCATTTTTTTCTAAAATGCTATTGATTTACGTTAAATTGGAGTTAGAATATATTGCGTAAACGGTTACGCTAATCTTATTGGAACAAGAGTAAACTATGGCGCCAAAGAAACTGACAATCAAAGAATTCGCGGAGTTGCTGGGGGTTTCGACCGCCACGGTTTCGCGCGCTTTCAGTTCCAAAGGCCGTATCAGCGAAAAAACCCGCCGGCATATTATAGCCAAAGCCGGGGAGTTGAATTACTGCGCCAATATTCACGCCCGCAGCCTGAGTTCGCCGGACTCGTCGCTGATCGCTTTATATTATC
The DNA here is from genome assembly GCA_041668685.1 of Victivallaceae bacterium. Lineage (GTDB taxonomy): Bacteria > Verrucomicrobiota > Lentisphaeria > Victivallales > Victivallaceae > JAHOYW01. The sequence goes on from JBAYCO010000295.1 coordinate 1,793, forward strand.
CGGAACTCAACAGCGAAGAACCTGATTATTTCGTCGCCGAGATAATGATGGGCATAAACAGCACTTTGGCAAAGCACGGCAAAAACCTGCAAGTAAACCCGCTGCCGCTCGCCGCTCCGGAAGCAATATTGAAATCGTGCAAGGAGCAGATACTGAGCGGAGCAGTAGCGGGAATAATTATCATGTACGGCTCGAAAAATTCACAGGAGCTGTATAAATGCGCCGTAGACCGCGGCGTCCCCTGTATCGTTATCGGCAGCATGGAAGGCGTTAAGTACAACAACGTACTCTATGACATGCGGCACGGCGCTTTTCTCGCGGGGCGTTATTTTAAGAATACCGGACGCAAACACCCCGCTTACCTCCGCGGTCATCTGGACCAGAATAAACAAAAAGGATTTCAGATGGGACTTGAAATGCCCGCCGCGAAAATAGTAAAAATCGGACCCGGTTTCGGTTTCAGGGACGGCTACCACGCCATGGAGCTCATCGCCGAAAAACACCCCGATACCGACTGCGTGCTCTGCGCCACCGATTCCATGGCGATGGGTTTTATCAAAGCGGCTCTGGACCGGAAAATCAGGATACCCCGCGACATCGCGGTGATATCCTATGACGACACCTGCGCCGCGCGTTATTATGCCCCGGCCCTGTCTTCGGTAAGGTTGAAACCTTTTGAAATCGGCCGGAGCGCCGCCATGATCCTGGAACGCGTCATGAGCGGTGAAAAAAATATTCAAGCGGAAATTATAGAATGTGATCTTGTCGTCCGGGAATCCTCCTGACAAAACAAATAAGGAACAGATATTATGAAACCAACACTTTTAGTTCTGGCGGCCGGAATGGGAAGCCGCTACGGCGGGCTCAAACAGCTCGACGAGGTCGGGCCGTCAGGTGAAACGATCATAGATTATTCTATTTTCGACGCCATCCGGGCCGGATTCGGCAAAGTAGTGTTCATTATCCGCCGTGACATCGAGGAACCTTTTAAAAAGGTTTTCGGTTCGCGCTACGAAGGCAAAATCGCAGTCGATTACGCTTTTCAGCAGCTTGACAGCCTGCCGGAAGGTTTCAGCGTCCCTGAAGGCCGCGAAAAACCATGGGGAACCGGCCACGCGGTCTACACTGCAAGAGATCTGATCAATGAACCTTTCGCGGTAATCAACGGCGATGATTTTTACGGACGAACCGGTTTCCGGCTTCTCGCCGATTACCTGAGCAAGGCAAAAGACGGCGGCAAAGCTGATTTTTCCATGTGCGGTTTCATCATGCGCAATACCTTATCCGACTACGGCTCCGTATCCCGCGGCGTCTGTGAAGTCGATGCAGGCGGCAATCTGACCAAGGTCGTCGAAAATACCAAAATCGAACGCCGCGGCAAAGGCGCCCAAAGCTTTATGCCGGACGGCAGTATTATCGATTACACCGGAAATGAAATCGTCTCGATGAATATGTGGGGGTTCACGCCGTCGCTGTTTGGCTATATGGAAGACTTGTTTGTCGAATTCCTCAGGGAACGCGGCACGGAAATGAAGTCGGAATTTTTTATTCCGTCGGTAGCCGACACCCTGATAAAACAAGGAAAAGCAACGGTGAAAGTCCTGACTTCCGAAGACGAATGGTTCGGCATAACCTACCGTGAAGACAAACCGGCAGTAGTCGCCAGCATCGAAAAACTGGTAAAACAGGGCATTTATCCCGATAAACTTTTTTAGGGCAGCAAAATGATAAACAGAATTAAAGACGTAAAAGAAGAATTCGAAATCTATGGCGATTTCGTCTCCGCCGCACCTTATGGTTCAGGACATATCAACGATACGCTGCGGGTCATAATCAACCAGGGCGGTACGGAGGTGCACTACATTTTCCAGCGCATAAACGAAAAGGTATTCAAGAATCCTCCGGCCGTAATGGAAAATATCCAGCGCGTCACTGAACATATTTTCAAGAAAATAGAAGAGGAAGGCGATCCGGAAATAACCCGGCACACTCTCGTCGTGATCAAAGCTAAAGACGGCAAAGCCTATTTTCTGGATGCCGAGGGAAAATACTGGCGCGCTTATATCTTTATCGAAAAAGCCCAGACCTACGACGTCATTGAAACCTCGCAACAGGCCTATGAAGCCGCACGCGCTTTCGGGCTCTTCCAGAAGGACCTTGCCGATTTGCCCGGTGAAAGACTGCATGAAACGATACCTGATTTCCACAATACCCCGCAGCGTTTCGCTAACCTGGAAAAAGCAATCGCCGCCGATGCCGCAGGAAGAGTCAAGGACGCCGGGCCGGAAATTGATTTTGTCCTCAAGCGCAAAGCCGATGTTTCAAAACTTACCGACCTGCTGGCGGCAGGCGAACTCGTTGAACGCATCACGCACAATGATACGAAACTGAACAACGTCATGCTCGACGACAAAACCGGCAAAGGCGTCTGCGTTATCGACCTCGATACCGTCATGCCGGGGCTGGTTCATTATGATTTCGGGGATATGGTGCGGACCAGCACCAGCCCGGCCGCCGAAGATGAAAAAGACCTGTCAAAAGTAACCATGCAGTTCCATATGTTCGAATCCCTGCTCCGGGGGTACCTGAGCACGGCCGGGGATTTTTTGACTCCGACTGAACGGGAGCACCTGCCTTTTGCGGGCAAACTCATCACCCTCGAAATCGGCATCCGTTTCCTGACCGATTACCTTGAGGGCGATATTTATTTTAAAACGCACCGCGAAGGACACAATCTGGACCGTTGCCGGACACAGTTCAAACTGGTTGAATCCATTGAAGAACAAATGGATGAAATGACCGCATTACTGAATTCAATAAAATAACGTTGAAAACTAAAGGTGAATTATATGAAAGTATTAATTACCGGCGGAGCCGGGTTTATCGGCAGCCATATAGCGGAATATTTTCAGGGCAAAGCGGAAGTACGCGTACTGGATAATCTGCGCTCAGGTTACAAAAGCAATCTCGACGGCTTGGATGTGGAATTCATCGAGGGCGATATCCGCGACCGGGAAACCGTACGCAAAGCCGTGCAGGGCGTTGATTACGTTTTCCACCTGGCGGCGATGATCAGCGTACCGGAATCCATGTTCAAACCGCAGGAATGCGTTGATCTCAACGTCAACGGCCTCCTGGTGGTGCTGGAAGAAGCGGCGGCGGCCGGGGTTAAAAAACTGTGTTTCAGCACGAGCGCGGCAATCTATGGCGACAATCCGGTAGTTCCGAAACGCGAAGATATGTACCCGGAACCCAAAAGTCCTTACGCCATAACCAAGCTTGACGGCGAATACTACTGCAATATGTTTACCCAGGAAGGCAAACTGGAAACCGCCTGTTTGCGTTATTTCAATGTTTTCGGCCCACGGCAGGATCCCAACAGCGCTTACGCCGCCGCGGTCCCGATTTTCACCGCCAAAGCGGTTGCCGGCGAAGATATCACTATTTTCGGGGACGGCGAACAAACCCGCGATTTTATTTATGTCAAGGATATCGTCGCGGCAAACGTTTTTATGGCACAGAATCCCTTTAACGGGGTTTATAATGTCGCCTATGGCGGGCGCATCACGATAAACGACCTGGTCGATACCATAAAAAATATAACCGGGTCCGATTCGAAAGTCCTGCATCTGGCTGAACGTCCGGGCGATGTCAAACATTCAATGGCGGCAGTCGACAAACTGAACGCGACCGGCTTCAAGCCGCAAAACGATTTCGCGGCAGGCCTGGCTGAAACAATTAAATTTTTTAGAAATAAAGCCGCAAAATAAATTTAAACGGCAAGTTTCGTTTGAAACAAAAATAAAAAACCACGCCCAGAGGACGTGGTATTGTCTTAAACTCCCCATAGGGGAGCGGGAAACGTTAACATAGAAGGAAACGGTTCATAATGTAGCTCAAGCGTCTCGCTTGAGTCATAAATTGGTAAACGTTGTTAAGCAAAGGGACACAACCGAG